>CACXDC010000100.1 GCA_902766365.1 uncultured Lachnospiraceae bacterium
GAAAAGTGAAAATGTATCTATTACAAGAGATGTATCAGGTGAAGGTGTTCAGCAGGCTCTGCTGAAGATCATAGAAGGAACGGTAGCGAGTGTACCGCCTCAGGGTGGAAGAAAGCATCCGCACCAGGAACTGATACAGATCGATACTACCAATATTCTGTTTATCTGCGGCGGTGCGTTTGACGGCCTTGAGAAGATCGTAGAGAACAGACTGAACCGTAATTCCATTGGTTTCGATGCAGAGATCGCAGATAAGAAAACACAGGAGATCAGCGAAATGCTGAAGGAGGTAACACCTCAGGATCTTGTGAAGTTTGGACTGATCCCCGAGTTTGTGGGACGTGTGCCGATCAGTGTATCTCTGGAAGGACTGGATGAGGATGCACTGATCCGGATCCTGAAGGAACCTAAGAATGCACTTGTAAAGCAGTATCAGAAGCTGTTTGAGCTGGATGATGTGAAGCTCACCTTTGAAGAGGATGCGATCAGAGCGATTGCAAAACAGGCATTTGAGCGAAAGACCGGAGCCAGAGGTCTGCGTTCTATTATGGAAAAAGTAATGATGGATGTTATGTTCAATATTCCTTCAGATGATACGATTGAAGAATGTGTGATCACGAAGGAGGCGGTGGATGGAACCAGCAAGCCGCTTGTCATTCATCAGGAACACATGCAAAAAGCAAAATAGAAATGCGCCGCCTGTTTATGGCGGCGTTTTTTGCAAAAATGAGATCCCGGAGGGTGGTATTCCCATGAAGAGAAATATCGTGCCGGGAGATAGGGAAAATGTTATTTTAAGGAACAAAAAGATGAAAGATTTTGAAATGGAAAATAAGACAGTGGAAACAGAAAGCCTGCCGGCGATCATTCTGGAAAATCTGACGATCCTGCCGGGCGCTGTGATCCACTTTGATCTGCATAAAGAAGAAGCCATTGCATCCCTTGAGCATGCCATGGTGAATGGAGGAAGAGTCTTCCTGATCACAGAAAAGAAACAGGAAACTTCTGCAGAAGGAAGCAAGGAGCAGACAGCATCCGGAGAAAATCAGGAATCAGAAGCAGCGCATCCGGAGCAGTCTCTTTATGCGACCGGAACGATAGCAGTCGTGAAACAGATCACGAAGCTTCCGGATCATGTAGTCCGGATTTTGGTAGAAGGTCTTTACCGTGGAAAACTGATCAGACTGCAGAAGGAAGAAAACAGATATTTCCATGCAGATTTTCTGAAGGTGACAGATGAAGGGGCAGAAGGGCTGGAAAGTGGTGCAGAAGAGGAGGCCATGCTGCGGCAGATCAGGGATTCCTTCCGTGCCTATATGGCTTTTCACCCAAAGCTTGGGCAGAATCTGGCGAAACGTTATGAATCCATTACGGAACCCGGCAGACTGGCAGATGAGATGGCCATGAATATGCCGATAACCTTTGAACAGAAGCAGCAGGTGCTGGATGCCTGTGATCTGAAGGAAAGATATGAAACTCTGTGTGCGATTCTGGTAAATGAAGTGGAGATTGCCAAAATACGGTCGGAGCTTGTCCAGAAGATCAGGGGAAGAGTCGACAAGAACCAGAAAGAATATCTGCTTCGTGAGCAGCTTCGTTATATCAGGGAGGAGCTTGGTGAAGAAGGTTCTCTGTCTGATGCAGACCAGTTTGAGAAGACACTTTCTACGTTACAGGCATCGGAAGAGGTAAAAAAGAAAATAGAAAAGGAAATCGGAAGATTCCGGAATCTTACCGGTAACAGTTCAGAAAGTTCAGTCGAAAGAGGCTATATAGAGACCTTGCTTGATCTGCCATGGGATAAGGCCTCTGTTGATAACGAAAGCATGAAACGGGCAGAAGAGATTCTGAACAGGGATCATTACGGCCTTGAAAAGGTGAAGGAAAGAATCCTGGAGTTCCTGGCAGTACGCTGTCTGAACCAGAAAGGAGACAGTCCGATCCTCTGTCTGGTAGGACCTCCTGGAACCGGTAAAACCTCCATAGCAAGGAGCGTAGCCGAAGCACTGAATAAGAAGTATGTGAGGATATGCCTTGGCGGTGTCAGGGATGAAGCCGAGATCAGAGGCCACAGGAAAACCTATGTGGGAGCCATGCCGGGACGGATCATTACAGGACTGCGTCAGGCCGGAGTGAAGAATCCGCTCATGCTTCTTGACGAAATAGATAAAGTGAGTAATGATTATAAGGGAGATACCTTCTCGGCGCTTCTGGAAGTGCTCGACAGTGAACAGAATGTAAGATTCCGTGACCACTATGTGGAAATTCCAGTGGATCTTTCTGAGGTACTGTTTATTGCCACAGCCAATACGACAGAGACAATCCCAAGGCCACTTCTTGACCGTATGGAGGTCATTGAAGTCAACAGCTATACCCAGAATGAGAAGTTCCATATTGCAAAGGAGCATCTTCTTCCCAAGGAACTGAAGAAAAACGGCCTTTCCAAAAGCATGCTGTCCATTAAGGACAGTGCCCTGAAAGCGGTGATCGCTTATTATACAAGAGAAGCCGGTGTCAGAGGCCTTGAGAGAAAGATCGGGGACATCTGCAGAAAGGCAGCCAGGGAGATCCTGGAAGAGAGAGAGGAAGAAAAGGAAGAAACACAGATTTCTGTGACCGCTTCCAATCTGGAGAAGTATCTTGGCAAGAAGAAATTCACCCAGGAAAAGGCAGACAGACATCCAAAGACGGGTATTGTCAGAGGGCTTGCCTGGACCAGCGTAGGCGGTGAGACACTGCAGATCGAAGTAAACAAAATGCCGGGAAAGGGAGATATCGACCTGACTGGTCAAATGGGCGATGTGATGAAGGAATCCGCCATTATCGCCATGAGCTATGTAAGATCCATCAGTGAGGAATATGGGGTAGACCAGAAAGTCTTTAAGGAATGTGATTTTCATATCCATATTCCGGAGGGAGCCGTACCGAAGGATGGACCGTCCGCCGGTATTACCATGGCTACTGCTATCTTTTCGGCAGTAACAGGAGAAAAGGTACGGGGTGATCTGGCGATGACCGGAGAAGTCACTCTGAGAGGAAGAGTCCTTCCCATAGGAGGATTGAAGGAAAAGCTTCTGGCAGCCAAAATGGCAGGTGTAACAGAAGTGCTGGTACCTTTTGAAAATAAAAAAGATGTGGAAGAAATCGCGGAAGAGATCCGTGAAGGAATGACTATTACTTTCGTAAAGAGTATGAAGGAAGTCCTGGAACATGCACTTGTAAAAAAAGGGAGAAAATAAATGGTTATCAGAAATGTAAGTCTGGAGACGGTATGCGGCATTACCAGCCAGATCCCGGATCATGAGATCCCGGAATTTGCTTTTGCAGGCAAGAGTAATGTAGGCAAGTCATCGCTGATCAACGGCCTGATGCTCAGAAAATCACTGGCAAGGACCAGTGCACAGCCAGGCAAGACACAGACGATCAATTTTTATAATATCAATGATGAGTGTTATTTTGTGGATCTGCCGGGATATGGCTATGCCAAAGCCGGAGAAGAGGTCAAGGCGCAGTGGGGAAAGATGATCGAGAATTATCTTCATACCTCAAAGCAGCTTCAGATTGTATTTTTACTGGTAGATATCCGGCATGAGCCATCCGGAAATGATAAACTGATGTATAAGTGGATCCTTGATCAGGGATTTTCACCGGTTATTATTGCCACCAAGCTTGACAAGATCAACAGAAGCCAGGTGGCAAAGCATGTGAAAATGATCAAAGAGGGTCTGCAGACAGTGAAGGGAACCATCGTGATTCCCTATTCTGCACAGACCAAGCAGGGAAGGGAAGAGATTTACGAGTTGCTTGATACCTATCTTGAAACAAGAGAGGGAGAGTGATCCAATATGTCTTATGACAAAAAGAAAACCTATTGTAAGGTATTTATGAATCTGGGATTGATGCTGTTACTGATCCTGTTCTGTCTGTTTGTATTACCAAGATTGATCGTATGCTTTATGCCTTTTGTTGTGGGCTGGATCATTGCATTGATCGCAAGTCCGCTTGTCCATTTTTTTGAAAAAAGGCTGAAGATACGGAGGAAGGCCGGATCAGCTTTTGTGATCATTGCAGTAATTGCCATTGTGATCCTGGGCGGTTATTTCATTGGATCGGCGCTGATCGAGCAGGCGATCAAATTTATCGGGGATGTTCCGGATATGTGGCAGGCGGCGCAGCTTGATTTTAACCAGATCGGAGAAAATCTTTCCAGGGCGGCCAGATTCCTGCCAAAGGAATTACAGGCGACTATTTCGGATGTATCCGTAAATATACAGGACTATCTGGGAACTGTGATCGGCAGTGTCAGTGAGCCTACGGTGGAGGCTCTTGGTAATTTTGCCAAAAATATTCCCAGTATTGTGATCAGCATTATCATGGGACTGCTGTTTACTTATTTTTATGTGGCAGAGAAAGATTACATACCGGGGCTTCTGGAAAAGATCCTGCCGGAATCCATTCTGCTCCGGTTTGACATGATCAAAAGAGGACTTGCCAGGGCAGTAGGAGGTTATTTTAAGGCACAGATTAAAATTGAGATCTGGATGTATCTCCTGCTGGGGATCGGTTTCACCATCTTAAAAGTGAATTATGCGTTTATCATTGCCATCGGAGTGGCATTTCTGGATTTTCTGCCTTTCTTTGGGACAGGAACCGTACTGATCCCCTGGGCGATCATCAAATTTTTCAGTGGTGATTACAAGATGGTGATCGGTCTTCTGATCATCTGGGGAGTAGGACAGCTTGCAAGGCAGATCATCCAGCCAAAGATCGTTGGAGATTCGGTAGGGCTTGCACCTATGCCGACGATCATCCTTCTTTTTGTAGGATACCGGGTAGCAGGTGTGTTTGGCATGATCATTGCAGTTCCGGTGGGGATCATTGTGCTCAATCTTTATGAGGAAGGTGTTTTTAACACAACGATCAACAGTCTGAAGATCCTGTATGCCAGTGTCAGCAATTTCCGGCACTTGACAGAAGAGGATATGATAGAGGTAGTGAAATACAGAGAGAGAGAACAGGCTGAGAAAAAACTGCGGGAGGAAGAGACCGCAGAAGACATGGCAGAAAAAGAAAATGAAAAAAGCCTAAAATGACAGCAGAAAATCTAAAACAGACGGGCAGAAATGGAGGAGCATTATGAAAATTACTGTTTATAACTGCAGAGACTTTGATGAAAAGGAACTGTTCCTTAAGTATGAAAAGGAACTTGGTGTGGAGATCCAGCTTTGCAGCTGTGCACCAACACAGGAAAGTGCAGCACTGGCAGAGGGAAGTCTCTGTATTTCCATAATCACTACAGCAATGCCGGCAGAACTTCTTGAGACCTTTGCTTCCTACGGGGTGAAATATATTGTTACAAGATCCATAGGATATGACCATATTGATGTAGCTGCAGCGAAAAAGCTTGGCATTACCATAGCAAATTCTCCTTATGGACCCAATGGTGTTGCAGATTATGCAACCATGCTGATCCTGATGACCATTCGTAAGATGAAGAGCATTGAAATGCGTGGTGCGGTACAGGATTATACATTAAAGGGACTGCAGGGAAGGGAACTGAAGGATCTGACCGTAGGAGTCATTGGAACCGGACGTATTGGAAGAACTGTACTTTCCAACCTTTCCGGATTCGGATGCAAAAGGATCGCCTACGATATTTATGAAAATGAAGAAGTAAAGAAAAGCGGTGTGCCGTATGTGACGCTGGAGGAAATGTGGCAGCAGGCAGATGTGATCACACTGCATGCACCACTGACAGAGGAAAATCATCATATGATCGGAGAAGAAGCTATCAGCAAAATGAAGGATGGTGTGATGATCATTAATACCGCAAGAGGCGGACTGATCGATTCAGAAGCACTGATCCGTGGCATTGAATCAGGAAAGATCGGCGGAGCGGGTCTGGATGTGGTTGAGAATGAGTTTGCGCTGTATTATAATGACCGCAGGGAAGATATACTGGATAACAGGGAACTGTATCTTCTCAGAAGCTTTCCCAATGTAACTGTCAGCCACCATATGGCATTTTATACAGATGACTGTGTGCGGACAGTAGCAAAAAATGCGGTTCTGGGATGCAAATATTTCGCAGAAGGAAAGGAAAATCCCTGGGAGGTAAAGTAGATTGCGTAATTTCAGAATTGTCCTGCAGTATGAAGGAACCAGATACCAGGGCTGGCAGAAGCAGGATACTACAGAAAACACGATCCAGGGAAAACTGGAAGCGCTTTTAACCAAGATGACAGGAGAAAGTGTATCAGTACAGGGATCTGGCAGGACCGATGCAGGTGTACATGCCAGGGCACAGGTGGCCAACTTTCACTGTAATACAGAGAAAACACCGGCACAGATCATGGAATACATGAATTTTTATCTGCCGGAGGATATAGCAGTTATCGATATCAGAGAAGTAGAAGAGCGCTTTCACAGCAGACTGAATGCAAAGGGAAAAACCTACTGTTATCAGGTAGTAAATTCTGCAGTGCCGCATATATTTGAGAGAAGGTATGCCCTTCAGATAGAAGAAGAGCTGGATGTCCCGGCTATGAGAAGAGCAGCAGAGCTCCTTAAGGGAACCCATGACTACAAGGCCTTTACCTCTCTGAAAAAGAGCAAAAAGTCAACGGTAAGGACGGTTGACAGTATACAGATAGAAGAAAGTGAGACACTGCCCGGATTTTCCGGTGACAGGGCCAAGAAGATCACCTTTACATTCAGTGGGGATGGATTTTTATACCATATGGTGCGGATCATGATGGGAACGCTGATAGAGGTAGGTCTTCATAAGAGAGAGGCAGAAGATATTCCTGCCATTTTTGATGAGGGAAGAAGGGAAAGAGCCGGAGAACTGGTACCGGCGAAAGGACTTACACTGATGGAGGTTCGTTATTCGTGCAGAAAAGAAGAAAAATAATCTTCTTTCTTTATCTGATTCTTGTTATTAAGCTGGTTATTTTTAAATATCCGATAGAAGACCTGAAGGCAATTGCGGCATCCTGGCAGAAGGATGTCATCCTGGAGGGTCTGCATACAGCGAATTTTACCCTGTTTAAGACGATTCGTATGTATATTGATTATGCCTATAAACTGAACAGTTTTGAAAACCTTGTGGGGAATATCGTACTGTTTATTCCTTTCGGGTTCCTGCTTCCTCTTTGCCTGAAACGGGGATGCAACTTTTTCGTAATGCTTCTGAATGCCTTCCTTTTCGTGCTTGGCATTGAGGTATTTCAGCTTTTCAGTGCCTTTGGAGCATTCGATGTGGATGATATTCTGCTGAACTGTCTTGGAGCAGTGATGGGATACTGCCTGTATGTGATAGCAAAAGCAGTAAAGAAACAGAAAAGAAAAAAGGAGAGACAAGAAAATGGCTGATTTTTTTAAAAATCTCAAGGCAAATGAACTGATCTCGGCGATCATCTGTATGGCACTCGGTGTGGTGCTGATCATCTGGCCGGGAACATCTGTGAAAGTAGCATGTATGATCCTCGGCGGGGCGCTGCTTCTGTATGGTGTTTTGCAGATCATTCTGTATCTTTTTGCAAGAGAAAGGACGATCTATCTGCAGGGAATGCTGCTGTTTGGTATCGTAGTAGCAGTGATCGGCGCATGGATCCTGTTAAAGCCGGAAAGTATCATGGAGGCAATCCCCGTGATCGTAGGTATCATTATCGTGATCCATGGAATCAATAATGCCGTGCAGGCCATTGACCTGAAAAAGATGGGTTATGGAAACTGGTGGGTTGCCTGTCTGCTCGGGCTTGCGACGATTGCCCTCGGAGCCGTACTGATCTTTAAGCCCTTTGGTGTCATCAATACAGTGACAAGAGTGATCGGCGGCTTCCTGATCTATGATGGATTATCCGATCTCTGGATCCTGTCAAGACTGTTTAAGGCCAAAAAGAATTATCAGAAGATCGTGGATGTGGATGCCAGGATCATTGATGAGGATGAAAAATAATTAAAAAACTGTTGACAACCGTATACTGGGATGATAGTATACAATACATAAAAGCGAAGGCGCTAAGGAGGAGATCCGTAGCGCTTTTTGTTTTATAAGCTTTAAGCAGCATCCTCTGGTACTAAGGGAAGAGCGGAGGAAAACAAAATAAGAAGGAGTGGGGCAAAGGAGCTCGTTTAAAAACGGTTACTTTGTTTCCACTCTTTTTACATGAGGAGGACAAATTATGACAGAAGAGATTTTAAGTGTCGTGAACGGCGAAGTATTTGGCGTCTGGTTCCTGATCGGAGCAGCGCTCGTGTTCTGGATGCAGGCAGGATTTGCGATGGTGGAAACGGGATTTACCAGAGCAAAGAATGCCGGTAATATCCTGATGAAGAACCTGATGGATTTCTGTATTGGTACAGTAGTATTTATTCTTATCGGATTCGGACTTCTGCTTGGTGAAGATCTGGTTGGACTGATTGGAAAGCCTGGATTTGACATTTTCACAGATTATGCAAATTTTGACTGGTCCAATTTCGTATTCAATCTGGTGTTCTGTGCAACAACAGCAACGATTGTATCAGGAGCAATGGCTGAAAGAACCAAATTCCTTTCTTACTGTATTTACTCAGCAGTGATTTCAGCATTGATCTATCCTATTGAGGCACATTGGATCTGGGGCGGCGGCTGGCTTTCACGGATCGGGTTCCATGATTTTGCAGGTTCCTGTGCAATCCATATGGTAGGTGGTATTTCCGCACTGATCGGTGCATGGCTGCTTGGACCGAGGATCGGAAAGTTTGTGAAGGATGCAAAGGGCAGGATTACGAAAGTAAATGCATTCCCTGGTCATAACCTTCCTATTGGATGTCTTGGTGTATTTATCCTCTGGCTTGGCTGGTATGGATTCAATGGTGCTGCATGTACAAGTGTTGAACAGCTTGGTTCTGTATTTGTAACAACTACAGTTGCTCCGGCAATCGCAACAGTAGTATGTATGATCTTTACATGGATTAAATATGGTAAGCCGGATGTGTCTATGTGTCTGAATGCTTCTCTGGCAGGTCTTGTAGCAATTACAGCTCCCTGCGATGTTACAGATGTAACAGGAGCAATTATCATAGGTGCAGTTGCAGGTCTGTTAGTAGTATTTGGTGTATGGTTCCTTGATAATAAGCTTCGTGTAGACGATCCTGTCGGTGCGGTTGCAGTGCATTGCTTAAATGGTATCTGGGGAACGATCGCAGTTGGTCTGTTTGCTACAACTTCTGCTCCCGGAAATGACAGTGTAGTTGGCCTCTTCTATGGTGGCGGCTTCAGACAGCTTGGAATCCAGCTTGTTGGTTTTGCAAGTGTTGCAGCATGGACAGCAGTCATGATCACAATTACCTTCCTGGTAATTAAGTCAACTATCGGACTTCGTGTGACAGAAGAGGAAGAAGTTGTTGGTCTGGATTCCTGTGAGCATGGACTTCCTTCCGCATATGCAGGCTTCAGTATTATGGATATTTCCAATACCATGACAATGGATGTAAATGAGAATACCGATCTTGGTGTATCTGATTATGATGCAGCTTCCAGCTTCCAGAAGAATGCGGCAGTCAATGTCGTGAAAGCACCTGAGATGCTGGCAACTGGAATTTATAAGGTAGTAATTATTGCAAAGCTTTCCAGATACGATCATCTGAAGAAAGCGATGAACGATCTTGGTGTGACCGGTATGACAGTGACGCAGGTTATGGGTTGTGGTGTCCAGAAGGGTGCTGGCGAGATGTATCGTGGTGTTGAAGTAGATGCCACACTTCTTCCGAAGGTAAAGGTAGAAGTAGTAGTCAGCAAGATCCCGGTAGACTCCGTGATCGCAGCAGCAAAGAAAGCACTTTACACAGGTCACATCGGAGATGGCAAGATCTTCGTATACAATGTGGATAAGGTTGTAAAGGTACGTACCGGAGAGGAAGATTTTGCAGCTCTTCAGGACGTAGAATAAAGAAGCGTGTATCTATTCCCTTAGTTTAGTATAGCGAAAGGCTCCGGTTTATCCGGGGTCTTTTGCTGTTCCTATGCTGTTCTTTTGCATCTCTTTTGCTAAAATGTGTCTGTATTGCAAGTCAGTTTTCTCTGATCTGTGTCCCTGATATGTCATATCATTTTAAAATACATAACATGACATTCGTGTCATAAAAAGGAAAACGCAGATAAAATAAGGCTTTCCCAGCATTGCATTTTCAAAACAGGTATTGTATGATGAATTCAAATGATAAAATAATTCTGATATTGTCTGTAGTAGTCAATATCTGAGGCGCCGAACAGGCAGGATCAGAGTCCGGTGATCCTGTTTGGATCGTATAGAAATATGGCTTCTGATAAAGAAGGGGAAGGAAAGGTAATCAAATGAAACGAAAACTGGCAGCAATTGGAATGACATTCTGCCTGATGACCAGTGTGGTCAGCAGCATGGGAATAGAAGCGGCAGCGTCTGAGACAGCAACAGTGACAGGAACAGTAAGATCAGGAACAACATCAGATCTGCTTCTGCTGTCTACCAAAGAGGGAAATATGGAGATCAAGCTGGACAGCAGCACGGATACAAGCGGATGTAAGTTTCTGCTCCCTGGTAATCAGGTCAGTGTGACTGTAACCCATGGATCGGATGAGTATCTCCATGCAACGAAGCTGGGGGGAAGCACGACAGTTACCGGGGTGACAGTGGATACCTCCAATGTTTCCAATGTATCAGGAAGTGTCAGTGAGAAGACAAAGGACGGGCTTCTGGTACTCAAAACAGCGCAGGGGGAAATGGAGATCAAGCTGGATACTTCAACAGATATGAGCGGATGCCGGGTACTGGTAGCAGGAAAGACCTACAGTGTAGCAGTAGCCAGGGGAAGTGATGCCTATATGCATGCAGTAAGTATCTCTGATTCGGCATCATCTTCATCTTCATCTGCAGCGGCAGCGGGGCTGACACCGGCACCGTCAGGAACTGTTACAGCGCAGCTTGCTACAGTGACCGGTACAGTCGGTGACAAGACGAAGGATACACTGCTGTATCTTGTTACGTCAGGTGGCACCATGGAGCTGGTAATCGACAGCTACACAGATTCCAGAAATGGCATGGTTCTGACTTCGGGCAGACCACTTACCGTAACCTGCTACAGAGGAAATGATGCCTATATGCATGCAGCATCTATTTCAACCACGAAAACCTATGGTGGACTGGTAACGATCGATACGAATACTTCTACAGTAACCGGAACGATTGGAAGCAAATCTACAGAGGATATGTTATATCTGACTACACAGCAGGGAGATATGGAACTGAAGCTGGATGCAGTCAGGAGTGTGACAAACTGCAAGGTTCTTGTTGAAGGTTCCAAAGTTTCCGTTGTCTGCGCAAGAGGGAATGATGCTTATATGCATGCACTTGAGATCAAGGGTGCGTGAGTAAGATGGGTGCAGGGCTGGGGTTTCAAAGAGGAGTTTAAAGAAAAGAAGAACTTCTGATAACAGATTTAGAACAGATTAAAAAATCCCTGTGAATGACTGAAAAGGTCAAACACAGGAATTCTTTTTATATATGCAGACTTCCATAACACTTCGTTGTCAAAGTGGAAGGATTCTATACGGTAATGGTGTAGGAAGCCTCAAAAGTCTGATGAGGTGCAAGCTCATTGCCCCATTCTCTTTCGGTAAGATCACCGTCGAAATATTCATCATCACAGCGTCCGTACCAGGGCTCAATACATACGAAGGGAGCATTCTTGCCCGGAGGAGACCAGATGCCGAAAAGAGGAGCTTCCATCCTGACAGTAAGGTAAGGAGTACCATCCTTCCTGCAGAGAGCAACGGTATCAGCCTGATGATCTTCAATGACAAGAGCATCATGGTCAAACAGGTTGCCGGTAAGGGAAAGATGTCCATCTGTCAGGTGATAAATATCCATACAACCGGTAGCAAGTCCTTCCTCACTGATCCTTGTACTGACGATTTCGTCAACATCAGCAAAGGAAACGGAATAATCGGTCTGCTTTGTTCCTTCTGTCAGAGGGCAGTTGAAAGCGGGATGTCCGCCAATAGAGAAATACATCTGCTTTTCAGAAGGATTCTCTACCTTCCAGAGGACAGTGACAGTGCTGCCTTCCAGTCTGTAACCCAGACTTAAAATAAAGGGGAAGGGATACTTGGCAAGGGTTTCTTCAGTTGACTTCAGAGTAAACCAGATCTCACTTCCAGTCTGCGACTCCAGTTCAAAATCCATGTCTCGGGCAAATCCGTGCTGTGTCATAGAATAGGTCTTTCCTTCAAAACGGTATTCCTTGTTTTTCAGGCCACCTACAAAGGGGAAGAGAACCGGTGAAGTTCTGCCCCAGAATTTCGCATCGCCGCACCACATATATTCCTGATCGTCAGCGAGCTTTTTCAGAGATTTCAGCTCTGCGCCATGGCTGTCAACAGCAATGGCGATCTGTTCGTTCTTTAATTCATATAAGGCCATGTCAGACTCCTGTTCTTTTCATTTTGTAACGATTCAGGACCATATAAATTTGCATGGCTCTGAATCGTTACTTTATTTTACATCAGATAGGCAGGGAAGTGCAAGTCCGGATTTTGGGACACGTAAAATGATATCCTTATGTTATCGAAAGAGAACGGAGGACACGTTATGAAAAGAGCAGGCAGAAGCACAGGAAGAGATATCGGGATGAGAACCGGCAGAAGGACTGCCGGAAGGAGAAGCAGACAGGCTGCATTTCTGAGAACTGTTATCGCATCCGTATGTCTGGTGATGATCACCGCATTCTGTATATCAGGAACAGTGATGAGCAGGGAGCAGAGAACAGAAGAAGCAGAAAGTGAATATTACAGGGAACTGGGAAGTATTTATGCGGAGGAGATGAGGGATTTCCTGAAAGGACAGGGGTATGCAGACAGCGGAGTGACTGTGACTTCGGTAGAAGAAGGGGGAGCAAGAAGCTATACTGTAACGATTCATCATGGCAGGATCGACAGGCTGCCACAGGAAGAAAAAGAAGAACTGCTTACAGAGTGCAGTATGGTCACATTCCCTGACAGGGCATGCAATGTTTACCATAAATTTCTGGAGAAAGACTGTTAAAAGAGACATGACAGGGAAAGAAAGAATGCGTATAATAGGAATGTCAGCATAAAAGAGAGGGCTGGATCAGGAGGAATGTATGATGAGACGGAATCCCATGCCACAGCAGATCTACAGGCATTTCAAAGGTAATCTTTACCAGATCATAACACTGGCAGAGCATACGGAAACAGGAGAGTGTCTGGTGATCTATCAGGCACTGTATGGAGATTACAGAATATATGCAAGACCACTTTCCATGTTTATGGAGAAGGTGGACAGAGAGAAATATCCGGAAAGCAGGCAGGAATACCGGTTTGAGATCGTGAACATGCCGGCAGTAAGCATAGAGGGCGGCACACGCCGCACTGCGCAGGCGGAAAAAACAGGGACTGAGAGGAAGCACGCAGAGTCTGTAAAACCGGCGGCAGAGCAGAAACAGGACAGACAGGAAGAGGCAGTCAGGCAGAGAGAAGAGGTACAGGAAGGTACAGCAGAGCAGATGGAGCATCCGGCAGAGGACGGTGGTCTTGATCCTCTGGTGATCGAGTTTTTGGATGCCGGCAGCTATGAAGAGAGGCTGAATATCCTTGCAGCCCTTCATCACAGGATTACAGATGATATGATCAATACCATGGCGATAGCCATTGATGTGGAAGTCAGAGAGGGTGATCTGGAGGAACGCTACAGCGAACTGAGGAACTGTCTTCTGCTCTATGACAAGTTTGAATGTAACCGGCTCAGATAAGAGGAGATCTATGAAATACGAGCAGATAGAAAAGGCATATTTTGAGAGCAGGCCCAACCGGTTTATCGCCTATGTGGACAGACTTTCACAGAGAGAAAAGGTGCACGTGAAAAATACAGGACGCTGCAGAGAGCTTCTTGTGCCGGGGGCAGAGGTATATCTGTCGGAGAGCAGTATGGACAGGCAGGAAGGGCGGAAGACCAGGTATGACCTTATCGCAGTGAAAAAGGGAGAGAGGATCATCAATATGGATTCACAGGCTCCCAATCAGGCGGTTCATGAATGGCTCCTGAAAAAGGAACTGTTTCCGGATCTTGTATCAGTAAGACCGGAAACAACATATGGCGATTCACGGTTTGATTTTTATGTGGAAACGCAGGATGAAAAGATCTTTCTGGAGGTAAAAGGTGTTACCCTGGAAAGGGATGGGGCAGCATTATTTCCGGATGCGCCCTCAGAACGTGCTGTAAAGCATGTGAAGGAACTGATAAAGGCTGCGAAAGACGGTTTCACTTCCTATCTTATCTTTGTGATCCAGATGCAGGATGTACAGTATTTTATGCCAAATGAGGAAACCCAGCCTGAGTTTGCAGAAGTACTGCGGGAAGCCCGGAAGGAAGGAGTGAAGATCCTGGCTTACGACTGCCAGGTGACACCGGAGAGCATGGAAATCCGGAAGCCGGTACCGGTGAAGCTTTCTCTTCTTGACAGGATCGAGGAGCCATTGCTTTCCTGGTATGACAGAGGCAGACGGATCCTTCCCTGGCGTGAGGATCCGACACCATATCATGTATGGGTGTCTGAGATCATGCTCCAGCAGACGAGAGTGGAAGCCGTAAAGCCTTATTATGACAGATTCATGCAGGCACTTCCGGATATTGCTTCCCTGGCAGCAGCAGAGGAGGAAATACTGTTAAAGCTGTGGGAAGGGCTTGGCTATTATAACAGGGTGCGTAACCTGAATAAGGCAGCAGTCATGATCATGGAAGAGTATGACGGCAGGATGCCGGATGAATACGAAGAGATCCAGAAGCTCCCGGGAATCGGAAGCTATACAGCAGGAGCCATCGCATCGATCGCCTATCACAGAAAAGCACCGGCGGTAGATGGTAATGTCCTCCGGGTACTTGGCAGACTCAGAATGGATACCGGGGATATCATGCAGCAGTCCGTAAAGAAAAGAGTAGAAGAGGAACTATTTCTTTCCATGGGAGAAGAGAGGCCGGGAGACTTTAATCAGGCACTGATGGAGCTTGGAGCCATGGTATGTATTCCGAACGGAGAACCGAGATGTGAGCAGTGTCCATGGGAAGATCTCTGCCTTGCCCACAGGGAGGGGAAAGAGACAGAGTTCCCTGTGAAGGCAGCAAAGAAGCCAAGGACAATAGAAGAAAAGACAGTACTGATCATTCTGGATGAAAACAGAGTAGCACTCTGTAAAAGACCGTCCAAGGGACTGCTTGCAGGGATGTATGAGTTCCCTTCCATCAGCGGGAAACGGACAGAAGAAGAGGTGCTCTCTTATTTAAGAGACAGAGGACTCTCGGTACTCCGGATTGAACCTTTAAGGGAGTGTAAACATATTTTTACCCATAAAGAATGGCACATGACAGGATATTTCATCAGGGTGGATGAACTGAGCCGGCAGACAGACGGTGCCTATATTTTTGCAGAAAAAAGAGAAGCGAGGGATAAATATCCGATTCCTTCCGCATATGATGCTTACAGGCAGTATTTCTATGAGAAGATCATCTGAATACAGTTAAGGAAATGTTTAGGAAACCTTAAGGTTATGACGGTGGGAAAAAACGACGATATATGGTATACTTTCCCTGCGGTCAAGAAAATTATCAGTAAAAGTAAAGGAAAAAAGGAATGAAGTTATTAACATTTGCTGTACCCTGTTATAATTCGGCAGCTTACATGGAAAAGTGTGTGGCTTCCCTGCTGCCTGGTGGAGAAGAAGTAGAGATCCTGATCATCGATGATGGTTCTACAGATGCGACTGCAGAAATTGCAGACAGACTGGAAAGAGAGCATCCGACTATCATCCGGGCGATCCATAAACCAAATGGCGGACATGGATCTGCAGTCAATACAGGGATCGCCAATGCAAAAGGAATTTATTTTAAGGTAGTAGACAGTGATGACTGTGTCAGAGAGGATGCTTATCAGGAGATCCTGCAGAAGCTTCATGAGCTGACCGGCGGCAGCAGGACACTGGATATGCTGATCAGTAATTTTGTATATGACAAGGTGGCAGAGAAGCATCATAAGGTAATGCATTACCGTCATATCCTGCCAAGAAACGAACTTTTCACATGGAGTGACATCCACCATTTCTATAAGGGACATTATATCCTGATGCATTCCGTTATTTTCAGGACAAAGCTCCTTAGGGAATGTGGAATCAAATTGCCGGAGCATACCTTCTATGTGGATAATCTTTACGTATTTGAGCCATTGCCATATGTAAAGACCATGTATTATCTGGATGTGAATTTCTACAGTTATTATATAGGAAGAGAAGATCAGTCCGTCAACGAAACCATTATGATCGGAAGGATCGATCAGCAGCTTAAGGTAAATCAGATTATGATCGATTATATGTCAGAGAATAAGGGCATGATCTCAGCAAACAGAAAGCTGGATCAGTATATGCTCAGTTATCTGGATATCATCACGACAGTTTCCTCTATTCTTCTGATCAAATCAGGAACAGAGGAGAATCTTAAGAAGAAGGAAGAACTGTGGAGCTATCTGAAGAAAAAGGACTGGATCCTGTACAGGAGACTAAGGTTTGGACTGCTTGGCCAGGCGATGAACCTTCCGGGCAAAGGCGGCAGGAAGATTTCTGTAGAAGGATATAAGATCTGTCAGAAATTCTTTGGATTTAATTAGAAACAGGAAATCAGAACATAAAAGAAGCTGTGTAAATGCAGATCCCTGAGGGAAAGCGTTTACACAGCTTTTTTTATACCTGTCTGATCTGTTTGCGGGCTCTTACTTCATAGCGGTGATTCTGCCAGATCGTAACGATATCCAGGCCATATACGATGATATACATCACAGCCGCCATGATGAAGGCAGTCAGTACATCAAAGACAGAATGCTGCTTGATGAACATGGTGGACAGGATAATGGAAACGCATAATATAAGGGATCCGATATGGACCACCGGATTCTTACGCAGCTTTTCATTGCGAATGACTGCAAAATGGGTTCCGAGTGAATTATATACATGGATGCTGGGCCACAGATTGGTAGGTGTATCGGTATGATACAGGAACGCAACCAGATGGGTGAAAATATTGTCTCTTGGCATTACGGCAGGACGCAGGTGGTGACCGTTTGGCCAAAGCGTGGATATGATCAGGAAAACGGTCATACCTGTGAATAAAAACACACAGCTTCTGAAGTAATCCTGTTTATCCTTAAAGAAAAAATAAACCACAACTGCACTGACATAAAAGAACCACAAAAAATAAGGAACCACGAAGAATTCGCAGAACGGGATCACGTCATCCAGACTCATGTGGATCAGGTTTGCAGGTCTTGTCACATGCTTTTCCAGGTAAGTGAACCAGGTCAGGTAAATGATGCCATAAATAATAAGGGGTATGGCATGCTTATACCGGTCATAAAACTTTTTCATAATCATCTCTCCTCAAAAACGACTGAAACTCCCCAATATTTTAATGAACCCCTCAAAAGTATTTTATGAAAATCCTTCTTACAGAATGAACTATAAAAGCATCTGCAGCCTGTTCTGCTCACAGGTCAGGATAATGGAAGAGGATTTCATGGAAACTTCTCCATCCGTATGTACCCAGAGCGGTGCGGAAGTAACAAGGCGCAGCTTTCCGGCTGTATATTTGTCAACACCACGGAAGCGGTAGTGCTTTCCCTGAAAAGCAGTAGGCAGCACGATCAGGATCTTTGGCTTTGGAATATCACCGGCCACACAGATATCCAGAACACCGTCATGGTAATCGGCACCGGGACAGAATTTAAAACCGCCACCCTCATACTGATGTATCATTCCCGCAACAAACAGAAAACGGTTTAAGTGGATGGGGGTGTCAGAGTCATCCAGATACATGTCACAGGAGATCTTTCTGGCTGCGATGAGCTGCTTTAAGGCAATGGTGAGATAGGTCAGCTTACCGAGTCCTATCTTATTTAATATATTCTTAAAACGGGAAGCTAATGCTTCTTCGCAGACAGCAGCATCAAATCCTATACCACAGCTTACCGCAAAATGGCGCACAGTCAGAAGTTCGCTGCTGTGATGCCTTGAAAGCTGTGAAGTGGTGTTTTCATAAACTACCTGTCCCATGTCCAGACACTGTGGCTTTTTGCAGAAAAGGATATTCGTAAGAATTTCCACCGGATCTTTTGGCAGGTGAAGATCACGGGCCATATCATTGCTGGACCCTGTGGGAATATAACCAATGGCAACACAGGAAAAATCGGAGATTCCCTGCAATGTTTCGTTCAGAGTTCCATCACCGCCAAGAACGATAAGCTTCAGTGGATCCTCCGGTGAAGCAGGTACCCTGCTGCACAGATCTCTGGTAATTGTGATCACATGACCGGCCCTTTCTGAAAAGAACACTTCATAGGGGACGGCTTTCTCTTTTAAAACCGGTTCAATTCTGGCGTAGATCTTGGCTCCACGACCAGATTTGGAAGCCGGATTGACGATAATATAGTACATAAATATCCACCCTCGTAAAATCTTTCCCTATTTTAACAGCATTATTTTCTATAGTAAAGCATTTCGGAGGATATTTAGATTTTTTTAAGAAAGGATTTAGGAAACTGTTCCCTTTTCCGGTGAGTTCGTGTTATACTACATAAAATATCGAAATTAGTGAGGAGGAAGAAACATGTATTCACTTGATGAAGTAAGGAAAGAAGATCCCGAAATCGCACAGGCGATCGTGGATGAGCAGGAAAGACAGAACAGCCATATCGAACTGATCGCATCCGAAAACTGGGTAAGCAAGGCTGTCATGGCTGCTATGGGAAGTCCGCTGACGAATAAATATGCAGAAGGATATCCTGGAAAGCGTTATTATGGTGGATGTCAGTGTGTAGATGTCGTAGAAAATCTGGCGATTGAAAGAGCAAAAGAGCTTTTTGGCTGTGAGTATGCTAATGTACAGCCTCATTCAGGCGCTCAGGCTAACTTTGCAGTACAGTTTGCTATCTGTAATCCTGGCGATACGATCATGGGAATGAACCTTGACCATGGCGGACATCTGACCCACGGAAGCCCGGTTAACGTATCTGGTAAGTATTTCCACATTGTTCCTTACGGTGTCAATGAAGAAGGTTTCATCGATTATGATAAATTAAGGGAGATCGCACTGGAATGTAAGCCCAAAATGATCATTGCAGGTGCATCTGCTTATGCAAGAACCATTGATTTCAAGAAGTTCAGAGAGGTTGCAGACGAGGTTGGTGCAGTGCTGATGGTAGACATGGCGCATATCGCAGGCCTTGTGGCAGCAGGACTTCATCCAAGCCCGATCCCTTATGCAGATGTTGTTACCACCACAACCCATAAGACCCTGCGTGGACCAAGAGGCGGTCTTATCCTCTGCAATAAGGAAGCAGCAGAGAAATACAACTTCAACAAGGCAGTATTCCCGGGAACCCAGGGAGGCCCGCTGATGCATGTGATCGCAGCCAAGGCTGTCTGCTTCAAGGAAGCTCTGACAGATGATTTCAAAGAGTATCAGAAACAGATCATTAAAAATGCCCAGGCGCTTTGCAAGGGACTGCAGAGCAGGGATATCAAGATCGTATCCGGCGGCACAGACAATCATCTGATGCTGGTAGATCTGACTACTTATGATCTGACAGGAAAGGCTGTAGAGAAGATGCTGGATGAGGCACATATCACAGCCAATAAGAATACGATCCCTAATGATCCCAAGTCTCCTTTTGTAACAAGTGGTGTACGTCTTGGTACTCCTGCTGTTACATCCAGAGGCATGAAGGAAGATGATATGGATCAGATTGCTGAAGCAATCGCACTGATCATCAAGGGCGGCGAGGAGAAGATCCCCGAAGCAAGAGCTATCGTGCAGAAGCTGACAGACAAGTATCCTTTAATTTAATCAGTTTAATCAGATACGGATATAACAGAATATGGATCTGAAATAAAAAGGACAGGGCTTTTTAGCTGCAACAGACTGCAGAAAGAATGCCCTGTTTTTCTCATTGTTTTTCTTCTGAAAATAATGTGTTATATAAAAAGTGCAAACTGAAAATGACAGAATAATAGACAGAAAATGACATTATAACTGAAATAAATCCAGAAAATGGAAAATGAATAAAAAAAGAGAGGAAAAATGAAAAAATGTGTTGACAAATAAAGAGGCGGAGGTTATACTAAAGTTACAAAAACACAGAAGAAAAAGAAAAAAGTACAAAGGACAAGTACTTAAGAAGCACTCAATCGTATGGAAACACAAAAGAGAAAGTAACGAAGGACATAAGATAAAAGAATCAATGAACCGTTACAGTACCTGGTACAGAAGAAAAAGTGGAGAAGTACGAAAGAGAAAAGAAAACTGAATAGGGAAACGATACTACGAAAAGAGGTAGAGACCATTGGAGAGTATAGTTTAGAAGCGGGTGTTGATCGAAAGGATTGATGCCCGCTTCGCCGTATGGAGGAGCACTCCTGCCAGATCTTCTACGGAAACTTTTCACAGATTAATAACAGATGCAGGGATCGGCAGTGATGCAATTTCTGAAGGTGCAAAGATTTTCAGGGAGAAAAGAAGCGAAGAAAGAAATTTCCTGTGGTATTTCGGTGGTAAATAGGGTATCATGGTTTACAGATGCCGGCTTTTGAAACGGCAGTTACTTTTAATAGAAGAAACATATGCAGTACAGGAATGAGGATGAAAATGGCAGATATCGACAGAGATGAAGAATTTGATGAAATAGACAGAAGAGAATACCGGAGAAAACGCCGGATGAAAAATCAGATCATAGCTTACGTCAGCGCGACAGTTATCATGGCAGTTGCGATTGCCGGAGCAGGAATAGGTATCCATAAGGGAATTACTTCATATCAGGATAAGAAAAATGCCAGGGAACTGCAGGCACAGCTTGAAGAGATGAGTGCACAGCAGGAGGAACCGGTGGTTGTTGAAGCTCCGGAAGCAAGTCCGGAAGAAGAAACGCAGGAACAGTTAAGTCCCTTAGATGAGATCGTGTATGCACAGATAGAAACGATGCCGATCGAAGATAAGGTGGCAGGACTCTTTATCATCACACCGGAAGCACTGACAGGAACAGACCAGGTGACCAAGGCGGGTGATACTACGAAGGAAAAGCTGACACAGTACGCCGTTGGTGGACTGGTTTATTTTAAACAGAACATTTCTTCCGGGGATCAGCTTAAGGAAATGATCAGTAATACAGACAGTTACAGTAAATATCCATTATTTATTGCAGTGGACGAAGAAGGTGGTTCTGTCAGCCGTCTTGCAACAGCAGGTCTTGCTGAAAATGTGGGAACCATGAAGGAAATCGGAGCATCCGGCAATCCGGACAATGCGAAGACGGCAGGAAGCAGCATCGCCTCTTATCTGACAGAATACGGATTTAATCTTGATTTTGCACCGGTTGCGGATGTGGTGACAGAAGGAAATACTTCGATTGGGGACAGATCCTTTGGAACGAATGCCGGTGATGTGGCAACCTATGTGGCAAAGAGTGTGGAAGGTCTGCAGGAAGGCGGAGTCAGTGCCTGCCTGAAGCATTTCCCTGGACTTGGAAGTGTAGATGAGGATTCCCATGAGGGAATGGTCGTTTCTGAAAAAACACTGGAAGATTTTGAAACAACAGATTTTCTTTCTTTCCAGGCGGGAATTGATGCCGGGGCAGATTTCGTTATGGTAGGCCATCTGTCTGTGCCAGGTATTACCGGAGATAATACGCCCTGTACTCTTTCTGAAAAGATGATCACAGAGGTACTTCGGGGACAGATGGGATTTGATGGGGTTGTTATTACAGATTCTATGGCAATGAATGCCATTACAGATTATTATACAGCAGATGAGGCTGCCGTGAAGGCGCTGCAGGCGGGAGCGGATATGATCCTTATGCCGGAAGATTTTGAGACAGCCTATCAGGGTGTACTGGATGCTGTGAGTAATGGAACCCTTACCGAGGACAGGATCAACGAATCCCTTGTCAGAATTTATCGTGTGAAGCTGAAAGACAGGGCTTCATAGGAAAAACAGAATCCGGATTCTGACGTGGATTCCCTGAGGAAACACAGGAATTTCAGTGCATGTAATGTATAAAGATTTCGAACAATTAAAAATTTTAAAAAAATTTGAAATTTGCTGTTGACAAAAAGAAGAGTATCATGTATATTAATACTTGTCCGTTGGATACAGCGGTTCGAAATCAAAATGCACGAGTGGCTCAGTTGGTGGAGCACGACCTTGCCAAGGTCGGGGCCGCGGGTTCGAGTCCCGTCTCGTGCTCTAGAAAAACAAAGAGAAGGACATCCAAAAGGATGTCCTTTTTCTTTGTTTCCGAGCCCCGCCCGGGGCTCGAAGATTCGAGGTCTTCACTGTCGTTCCGGTCGTCGCAGAGCAAACGTCCACCGGACGTTTTGCGACGTCTCGTGCTCTCTAAAACCCTGAGTGGAGGGTGCGGATATTTTCTTGGACTATCAACTCCTCTATGAAATCCTCATTCTTAATTTTTTCAAAGCTGTTGCTTTTCTTTTACCAGCCAAGTGGATTGAAAACCCCAGTGCTTCTGATGTTTCTCTTAAACTTCGCTGATTAATATAATATTGAACAAGAATAAACCTATTAATATGATCTAAAGTATTAAGTATCTGTGGCTGAATTGGTGAAAGTAAATGAAAAGGTTGATTTTTTGACGATGTTATTGAAATAGCGAAGAAACAGAAAAAATCATTTTGAAACAGTTGTGAAATCCATCCTTTTTTGTTAATATGTGGTTAGCACAAACTAACCAATGGACTGCCAGGATGGGAGGAAATGAGCAGGTGAGAAATTTTAAAACAGAGTATCAGGCATTTTTACAGAAGTATCCGTATAAGACCGTAGAAGTAAATGGAATCAGTGTCCGCTACCAGCGTGGTGGGAAGGAAGGGACACCGGTTCTTTTATTTTTTCACGGACTGGAAATGCAGGAAATGTGGATGGCATATGCACAGTATTTCAGCAGGGAATATGGTTTCCTGATCTATGAATATCCGCATCATACGGTGATATTGGAGGAGCAGATGGATTTTGCTTCTGAACTGTTAAAGGAACTCGCCATTAAGGAGGTGATCCTGATCGGTGGCAGTGACGGAGGAATCCATGCACAGATGTTTGCAAAGAAATTTCCGGAAGTGGTACTTGGGATGAGCCTGGTGACCACCCTGACGCTGGATTCTGATTATGTCCGTAATCTGAAGAAGGAACGCGTGACAGAGCCGGTTTTCGTATTGCTGTTTAAACTGATCCCGGCAAAAATGGAAATGAAACTGTTATTGAAAAAATGTCAGGGATTTCTGGACTGTGAAGCATCAGAGGCACAGGAATATGGAAGAACTTTTTATGAAACAGTAGCCTCGGATCTTCATTATAAGGAACGTTTTATCCATAGCTATGAAAGTGTATATATGCTGAAGGACTGTCCGGTTTTTGAAAAAAAGGATTTTGCTTATCTTCAGGGTAAAATACAGATCCTGATTCCGGAGAAGGATATTTTTGAAAAAGAGGATCAGGAAAGGCTGACAGCGCTTTTTGAAGGGCTGCAGGCAGAGGTTCTTGCTGTGCCGGGTGGTCATGTTGGGTTTATTGTCCAGGCAGAAGATTATATTGAAAAAATGAAAAAGTTTTTAGAAAAAATTGCAGTGCAGACAGAAAATTGATAAAATAAAAGCATGGGTGTAAAGGAATTTTGTTTTGTGAAAAAGGAGAATACGGTATGAAAAAGAGAATTTTAGCACTGGCGCTGGCACTTACCATGTGCTTTGGCACAACAATGACCACCAATGCAGCAATGATAGTTAAGAATAATATGGGGGCGTTGAATACTTCTAATATACTGGATAAAAACAAGTCAGAAATACCGAAGGGGTTACTGCAGGAGGTCGCTTCAAAATACAAGATCGAGTATACTGCTGAAGATCTGGAAACACTGAAAAAGATTTTTGATGCTGATTTATACGCAAAGGCTTATCCTGATGTAGCAAGGGCGTATGGAAATGACAGGGAAGCTCTTTGGAATCATTATGTCACCTATGGCTTAAAGGAAGGGAGAACACAGGTAAATCCGGCGTTTAATGTATTTGCTTACATTTCTGCGTATCCGGATCTCCGGAATGCGTTTGGAGATGATCTGGTGGCATACTATGCGAATTATGCCAATTATGGTATCAATGAGAACAGAAAGCTTACAACGATCGATGCTGTAACAAAGGCAGGGATTACGGTGAGCGGAATGAACGGACAGGTGATTGCCAGGCCTGTAACACCGGTCTCTGCACCGGCAGAACCTTCCGGTGCAGAGACCGCTTCTGTTCCAGGCAGTGTACCGGCAGGCGCTGGGACAGAAAGTACATCGAAGGAAGAACCGTCTAAAGTACCAGCAACACCGGAACCGGTCAAGCCAACGGAACAGCCTCCGGCACCCGAGCCGTCAGGATCAACAGAGGTAACGCCGACACCTGCGCCATCAGGGTCAGCAGAGGAAACACCGACAACCCAACCAGAAGCACCAAAGCCATCAGCAGAGACGTGTGACCACGCAAATGGATTCAGTTACGTATCGTCTGAATCAAATGAGAATATGCATACAAAAAAGTGCGAGAAATGTGAATATTCTGTAGAAGAAAACTGTGAGTTTGGTGGAGATAAGAAATGCAAATATTGTGGAAGATCTCATAAGCCGGAATCCGAAGTGGGACCTTCACCATCGACGAAATAAAAATAACCTGCCAGCAGATGAAAATGCAGGATGAAAAGTCCTGAAAAACACTTGACAAACAGGCATGTAAATATATAGTATGTTGGTTAGTTATATGAAATAAAAGTTGTATGATATAACTGAATATTTAGTAAAACCGTTGAAAAGCGGTGACACAAAGCCAAATGGGTCTAAGGTCTTGGTCTGCAGTAGCAGCCAGATTATGACAGCCGGTTGCATCAGTGATCTGATTATGTGGGAGAGAAGAGAGATTCTGTCCTTTAGAAGCCGTCTGTTTTGGTGTGTCCGAAACAGACGGTGTTTTTTTGGAGATTTTGGGATGGGGAAGAAAAAGCTTTTTCTGGTTATCAATATGATTTTAATAATGCTGTTTTCCGGGGGCTGTGGCAGACAGACAGAGCAGGCGCTGCCAAAGCTGGTGATCGGATATGATGACTACCGCCCGTACTGCTACTATGATGAGGATGGCGAACCGGCCGGGATCGCGATGGAAATCGCAGAGGAGGCCTGCAGACGTCTTGGCTATGAGCCTGTCTTTATAGAGATCGACTGGGATAAAAAGGACAGTTATCTGGAAAGAGGAGAAGTGGACTGTATCTGGGGATGCTTTTCCATGAACGGGCTGGAAGATCAGTATTCCTGGGTTGGCCCATATATGAATGCCAGGCAGGTTGTTGCGGTTCTGGAGGACAGTGACCTGCAGTCATTAGATGATCTGGAGGGAAAGAAGGTAGCGGTAAAGGCCGGTACACAGCCGGAGAGCATTTTCCTTGGTGAAACAGAGGAAAAGGTACCACAGGTGCAGACGGTATACAGTCTGACGGATGTGGATGAAGTGGTCACAGCACTGCGGAATGATTATGTGGACGCCTGTGCCGGGTATACGGCAGCGTTGATATATCTGCTGGAAAAAACAAATGTACAGTACCGTTTTCTGGAGGAGGATCTGCTGCAGTCCAGACTTGGAGTAGCATTCCAGAAAGACTGCAATCAGGAATTCAGGGAAAAACTGACACAGACCCTTGCAGAAATGCAGCAGGATGGAACGACAGAACGGATCCTGAAAGCATATGGGCTGAATACAGAAAAAGCGCTTGGAGGTATTCATGTTGGTTAAGATGCGTATGCACATGGGAAACAGGCGTCTGCTTACAATACCAAGGATGATACTTGGCGGTATCATCGTGTTTGTTCTGACTGTTTTTGTAGCCGGAAGAGTGGAAATTTCCAGAACTGTGGATCAGGCAGGAGCTGCGCTGGATACTTTGAAGAGTCAGTGTTCCAGCTACCAGAGACTGGTGGCGGCTGACCGGACGAAAAGTCTTTTCAGACTGACAGATATGATACGGGACCTCAGCAGTCAGATAGAAGAACTGGATGTACCTGTTACCGATGAGTATCTGGAGCAGTATGTAGACAGTATGAGACTGAGCGGCGTTGCCGTGCTTGGAGAGGATCTTGCGTTGCAGGCATCAGGGTATACAAGACGGTTCAGAAATGCAGAATGGATGTATACTTCTGATGGAAAGCAGTTCGCTGATATTGTGGCCCATCCCCGGAAGGTATTTGCAGAGCGTATGGAAGCTGGCGGGAGATACTACGATATCTGCGCCGTTGCACGGAAGGATGAACCGGGAATCATTATCGGATTTTATCAGCAGCCTACCGGTATGATCTCTGATACGGAAAATGACCTGGAAAGTCTGC
>CACXDC010000101.1 GCA_902766365.1 uncultured Lachnospiraceae bacterium
AAGGGCTGGCAGCCGGACCGGCTATTGAAGGAAGATATGGAAAGAAGGCGGCAGACCTGGCTGGAGATGAAGCTGTATGGGATCTGGAAGCAGATTACATCGCACAGGCACTGACAGGATATATTCTCACTCTTTCACCGGAGATCATTATTCTTGGTGGTGGCGTCATGCATCAGATGCAGCTTTTCCCTCTGATCCGGAAAAAAGTAACAGAATATCTTGGAGGATATGTCAATACAGAGGAACTGAGTGATATGGATCATTATATTGTTCCTGCTTCCCTGCATGATGACCAGGGAATTATGGGATGTCTTGAACTGGGCAGAAGAGCACTGGAGGACTAAGGATGGCAATATGGGGAAAACGGGAAACGGTAAAAAAGGAAGAAATACAACATACACAGGCTGATGATATCATCAGGATACAGAAATCCTTTGAGGGAGTTGCACTTGCCTGTGAACAGTATGCCGGGATCACAAAGGGGGTACTCCAGTCATCTGATCAGGTCAGGCATGGTGTGAAAGTGCTCGCAGAAGGGGCTGCAAGACAGGCGGAGGATGCTGTTAAGTGTCAGCATGTAGCAGAGGTCCTGACAGATAAAATTGATGACATGCATCAGGAAACAGAGAAAATGCTGATACAGGTACAGTCTGTGAAAAAGCAGAGTGATGATGGCCGGAGTAATGTGGAAGATCTGTCTGCAACACAGGATAAGCTGAAGGAAACTTTGGATACGATCTCGAACGGCATCTATGATCTGGTGGAAAAGAATGAAAAGATAGAATCCATTACCGGGATGCTATATGGCATCGCAAAGCAGACCAATCTTTTATCCTTAAATGCATCTATTGAAGCAGCAAGAGCCGGAGAGGCAGGAAAAGGATTTGCCTATGTGGCTTATGAGGTCAGAAAGTTGTCTGAGGAGTGCCATGAGGCCAGTGGAAATATCAATTCATCTATCAGGGAGATCCTTGCATCCCTTGACAGCCTGAAACAGATCATGGAAGAGGCAGAGAATGCTTTTTCTGCCCAGAAGGAAGCTGCCGGTAAGACAATCAGTTCTTTTGAAGGAATTGATCACAGCGTCAGTGAGCTTGTAGAAGCACAGGCACATTTATCTGAACATGTGAATGAAGTCAATCATAACAAGGACGAAATGCTTGCCATTATGGAGTCAATTTCAGATACTTCCAGAAAAGCATCTGCATCTGCTGAAAACGTGGCAGAAATTACCAGAATGCAGCAGGAAAACGAAAAACAGACCGGCCAGCTTGCAGAAAAGATGGAAGTAAAAGTTGCCGATATGCAGAAGGTACTTTCCGGGTTTGATACAGGATATACCCCGGAAAAGAAGAGAAAGATCGCCATGGTCTGGGATCTTGACGATCCTTTCTGGTATCCGGCAACCAAAGAAGCTTACCGCATGGGAAAAGTGCTGAATTATGATATTACAGTCTTTGCCCCGAAAGGAAGAGGCGAAACGGGAACTTTGGAGATGGTACATTTCCTGGAGAAAGCAGAAACGGAGCATTATGATGGCATCTGTATTTCACCTATCACAGATGCACGTGTCGAAGCAGCATTAAAGCGAATGGCAGATGCGGGAACAGAGGTCATTTTCATCCTGTCTGAAATGAAAAATGTCAGACACAGAATGCTGATTGGAACAGACAGTTACCAGTGTGGAAGAAGCACAGGTATGGCGGTCGCAGATATCATGAACGGACAGGGAAGTGCAGGCATCATCAAATGGAAGGACAATCTGATTGAAACGGTAGAGGACAGATATTCCGGGGCAGTAGATGTCTTTAAGGAAAAAGGAATTTCCTTTTACAATTTAAGTGGTCCGGGAGAACCCTCTGAGGAAGAGGCTGACAGACTGATCGATCAGCTCCTTTCGAGTCATCCGGATATTTCAATTCTCTGTGCCACCAATGTAGGCTGGGGACTTGCCTTTGCCAGGTATCTGAAGAAACATAAGCTTTCCATTCCACTGGTAACGGTTGATTTCACAGAGGATATTTCAAAGCTGATGAAGGAAGGTTATGTAGCAGCAGCTATCGCACAGCGCCCGGAAAGCTGGGGTGCCATGACGCTTCGCAAAATGCAGGATATTCTGGATGGAAAGCCGGTGGAGAGCGTTATTGATACTGGTACCTATCAGGTGACACCGGCCAATCGGAGTATCTATGTCAGCGATTAAAAAGGAAGCTTAAGCCCTGCAACATGAAAATACACCGGCAGGAAGCTGACATGAAGGCTGTGGAGGAATGAGTTATGAAAATGATTATGCTTGGAACCGGCAATGCAACGGTGACGCAGTGTTATAATACCTGTTTCGTACTGCAGGAAAAGGATCAGTATTTTCTGGTTGACGGCGGTGGTGGAAATGGTCTTTTACATCAGCTTGAAGCTGCACATCTGAACTGGCAGGATATGCGGACGATCTTTGTAACCCATAAGCATGTGGATCATCTGCTTGGGATCCTCTGGATGGTAAGGATGATCTGCCAGAATATGAGCAGAGGAAATTATGAAGGCGAAGCTGTGATCTACGGACATGAGGAAGTGATCAGGCTGATCCGCAGTATGTCAGAGATGCTTTTTGCCAAAAAGGAAGTACAGTATCTGGATGAAAGACTGCATCTCATACCGGTAGCGGATGGAGAAGAAAAGGAAATCCTTGGAAGAAAAGTTACCTTTTTCGATATCCAGTCCACCAAGGCGAAGCAGTTTGGGTTCTGTATGGATCTTGGAAATGGAGAGAAGCTGACCTGCTGCGGAGATGAACCTTACAAGGAATGTGAAGAGAAATGTGCACAGGGAAGCAAATGGCTTCTCCATGAGGCGTTCTGTCTGTATGGACAGGCAGATGTTTTCAAACCTTATGAGAAACATCATTCTACGGTAAAGGATGCCTGCGAATTGGCAGAAAAGCTGCAGGTGAAAAACCTCGTCCTGTATCATACCGAGGATAAGAATATAGCCTGCCGGAAAGAAAAGTATCTGGAAGAGGGAAGAAGATATTATAAAGGGAATCTGTTTGTGCCGGATGACCTGGAAGTGATAGAGCTGTAAGAAAAGTCGGGGATTAAAAATGATCAGATTGACATTTTTGATCCCTGTTTTATATAAAAGTGTCTTTGAAGATATTCAAAACAGTGATCTGATAGAATCTTAAAAATCTGTTTGACTGGAAATATTCATGCAGTCAGTAAAATCCAACATGGTTGATTTTTGTATTTATTTATAAAAATTGCAGTGTTATGCAATTGCACTATACACACTTGATGTGTATAATAAGAGAAAGGAGTTATATTTGAAACGAAGGGACTTAATAAAGAAGCTTGAAAGGGCTGGCTTTCGTTTTTTACGTCATGGTGGAAACCATGATGTATATATCAGAAATGGGGATACGGAGCAAATCCCAAGACATAAGGAAATACATGAGAAATTAGCAATGGCAATATTACGGAAATGGGGACTGTAGAAAGGAGCAGAGATGAAAGAAGCA
>CACXDC010000102.1 GCA_902766365.1 uncultured Lachnospiraceae bacterium
TCAAGTCCCATGTGCTTGATATGAACGGCGAATCATACAGGCTGAGGCAAACAAAGGAACAGAAAAAGTGAGGTGGCTCACTTTCTAGTTGACGAACATAGCAGAGGACGCAGGTTGGTTAGATTTTCGATGATAACTTTATCTCCATCTCGAAATAACTGCTTGTGATGAACGAGAAGCTTGTCTGTTATAGGATCGAGCCCTATTACATCGACGCCGATTCCCTTTTTACGCGTATCCAGCATATATTGGATAATGTCATCATCTACAGAAGGATAATCTCCAAAATAATCTTCCGTTCCCCATAGCACGTCCCATCCTGTATAAAATAATAAGAAGTCGGCCTGGTCCGCTTCTTTCCTAAAAGGTGCAAGGTGTTTCATTGTGATCTTTTCACCCTCAACGAGAGTGTGGCAATCGATCACAACACCTGGTCCGTAAAACTGGGCCGGACAGAAAGAATCTATTGCAGGCTGGTTTGGGTTAACATGTACAGGGGGATCCATATGGGTCCCCGTGTGCGTGACCATAGATATACTGCTTTCTTTAAAGCCATCTTTCTGATAGTTGTTTGTAAGTTTAATATAAGGTGGAAAAGTACCTGGAAATACCGGCATATCATTGGAAATGGTATGAGACAGGTCTATAATCTGCATGATTCCTCCTAAAAAGTACAACATCTATATCAGGTCACCAATCTTCTTGCCTGCTTCCGCTGCGGAAAGGAAGATGGAAATATTACCATCAAGAGCCGTCTGCATGAAATCTGTCCGGACTTTATCATAGGGAGTATGGGCATATTGTTCCTGCATGGGTGAATAACCAACCGCCGGTTTATGATACATGCCTGCAGTAACGGAAAGATCAGTTGCAAACACCCAATAGGTATATTTAACTTCCTGCCCTACGTTCTTAAGCCCTTCTGCGGCAGCCTGTACTAATGGATGATCCCTGTCGATCTTCCAGGGATAGCTGTTTTTCTCATCCGTTTCTGTATATCCGGTATAAGTAGTCTGGGCTTCTCGTGTAACTTCGATATCACATTTAAATTCAGGGTCTTCTGCAGCAATGCTGTCTGCAACGTCCTGGAACTGTTTCTGTACTTCAGCATTATCCTCAGAGGGAAGGGTCCGACGGTCGAAATACATATTGCAGGTATCTGGTACAGTAGAGAGTGCGCCGGGGAGACAGTTGATGATATTCAGAGAAATAGACGACTGTCCGAGATCAGGGTCAGTGGGTAAAGACGGATATAATTCATCCTTTACTTTATTGATAAAAGGCATGGCTTTGTAAACGGCATTGATTCCAAGCCACGGCGCACTTCCATGTGACATACGGCCATGTGTAGTAGCTTTATATTCAAGCCTTCCGCGATGGCCTAATGCAAGTTTCAGGGAAGTTGCCTCGGAAGAAACAACACAGTCGTAATCAAGTCCATGCTCCGGGAAAGTATATTTATTCAGAAGTTTCATACCAAGATTTTCACCCGGCTCTTCAAGGACAACACCGGTGAACATAAAGGTTCCCTTCAATTTGAAACCCTCTTTTTTTAAGCGGGCGAGGACAGCGCCGCAATAAATCTGGACGGCTCCTCCGGATTTTACATCAGAAGCAGCTCTGCCATGAAGACATTCAGCTTTCTCTTTTGCTGTTTTTTCCTGATTATCAACTTCACAGATGTCTTTTAAGCCTCCGTAAGGATCATATCCTTCCCAGTTGGCAAGATCGCCTTCATCGACATGATCCATGTGGGAATTATACATGATCGTAGGACCCGCAGGATCGCCTTTTACCAGTCCGATGACGTTTCCGAATTTATCACGGAAAATATCCTCATATCCTAACTTTTCCATTTCTGCCAGATATAGATCAGCTACGCCCTTTTCGTGTCCGCTGACTGCTTTTACACGGAGAAGCTTCTGGGCGAATTCGATCATATCGTCTCTATATTCATCGATATATTTCTTTGCGTCTTCTATTGTTGCATAAGCTGCCATAGATAAATCCTCCTTCTTATATCGAATATTATGATCAGACAGAGAGCCTGTCCGAACTTCAGCTTAAGTAAATTATAGGATTACCAGCAAATGAAGGGTATGTCCATGCAGGACAAAAAAACAGCCGAAATTTTGGACAGGGGAAAAAGGGCATATTTGCTATGATTACTACATCACAGGAAGAAAACACAGGAAAGGAGCAGCATATGAAAAGAAAATATTTCAGTTTGATTTTATCGGCAGTAACTGCAGCGGCACTTCTGGCCGGATGCGGTAGCAGCTCATCAGGAGCGGCTTCATCAGAAACTGCAGCGGATTCAACGTCTTCAGGCACTGAGTCGTCTGGGTCATCAGAGCAGGCGCATGCAATGGAAGGGACAACTTTTCCGAAAGATGCGACGGTAGAAGATATTCTTACACAAGCAGCCAAAGAAAACAAGATCGGCGACTGGGGAAATGGAGAACAGTATGAAATTCAGGCGCTCTTAAATAAATATAACTTAAAAGCAGATTTCTTAAATCAGGGATTTGATATGAGCGGTTTTGACGACGGCTCGATCACCCTTGCATCCGCTATGTCATACAATGAACTGGGACTCATAAAAAACAGTTATGACGGAGCATATGGTTATGGTGATTCCGTTGGGGTTATCGATTTAAATAAAGAGGGAATCAGCATGGTTGAGGATAATCTCGTATGCACACGTTCCTTTGCGGAAGAAAACCCGAACACGGTGAAGGCATTCATTTCTGCAACTGTGAAGGGATGGCAGTATGCGGCAGAAAATCCGGATGAAGCTGCGCAGATTGTAGAAGATGCAGGTTCCACACTTTCCAAAGAGCATCAGAAATATATGGCTGAAGAGATTGCAAAACTCGCTTCAAACCATATCAGCGGTGATAAAGTAACTAATTATTGTGAGATGAAGGATGAGGATCTTCAGCAGACACTGGATCTTGCTAAACAGTATGTAACGCTGGACGATTCTTCAGCACAGAGTAACCTGCAGGATATGACTCTGGACAATCTGAGAGATTCTTCTTATTATGAAGATGCAGTTGCAGGAAAGTTTGATGCACCTGAAAAGACAGACATAAAGATCCAGCTGAAGTGGCTTGCACAGTCTCAGTTCATGGGATATTATGTAGCGCTTAATAAGGGATACTATAAGGACGCGGGACTGAACGTAACAATTAATCAGGGCGGCGGTGATATTTCGGAAACTACAGCTGTTAATTCTGGTCAGGTAGACTTTGCATCTTCCTGGACTATCCAGACTATTACTGCAAACGCAAGCGGCATGGATCTTATCGAGGTTGCGCAGCCGACAGAGTCAGCAGGTATGTGCATGATCTATAAGATTGCTGAATGACAGCTTGTTTTATTGAAAGGCGGTTCTTTTCCAGATGAACATTCAGTATGATAATGAGATACTCAAAGAAGTAAGCGACAGCTGTTTACTGTGCTCGGAAACTCCCTGTACGTCAGCATGTCCCGCTTCTATGGATGTTGCCGGGTTAATCCGAAGCGTGAGATTTAATAATGCAGGAACGGCAGCGGAAAAGATGCCTGCTGCAGACCCCTGCCTGAAATGCTCCGCGCCATGTATGCAGAAATGTTTAAAAGGAAAGATCAGCACCCCTGTACAGATCCCTTCCCTGATGCATATATTGGCGCAGAAAAAAGAAGATCAAAAGACCATTGAGGGCGAAGAGCCGGATCTGGGGATCGATTTTCTTGGATTTCACTGCATAAATCCGTTTTTCCTCTCGTCATCGGTTGTCGGAAGCAATTATGAGATGATCTCCAAGGCTTTCGATATGGGATGGGGCGGTGTTGTTTACAAGACGATCACCAGCTTTCCGCATGATGAAGTTTCACCCAGATTTGACGCTGTATATTATGATGGGAATTCTTTTGGCGGCTTTAAGAACCTGGAGGAATCTTCTGAACACACTCTGCAGGAAAATATTGAGATCCTGCGGAGGTTGAAGAAGGATTATCCGGACCGCATGGTGATCGCCTCTATCATGGGCCAGACCGAACAGGACTGGGAATTCCTGGCAAGACAGCTTACAACGGCGGGAATAGACGCCTTGGAATGCAATTTCTCATGTCCGCATATGGCATATGATGGACTGGGGACAGACGTAGGCGAGCACTCGGACATTGTAGATCAGTATGTACGCGCCATTAAACGAGGTTCTGATCTGCCTCTGATAGCAAAAATGTCGCCGCATGTGTCCAGTATGGTTCCGCCTGCAGAAGCCGCCGTCCATGCGGGGGCGGATGCTCTGGCTACAATTAATACCATAAAAAGTATCCTGGGGATCGATCCGCAGTCGCTTTCTTCCGGACCGGATATCTCCGGAAAGACCGCTGTAGGCGGTTATTCCGGAAAAGCCGTGAAACCGATCGCACTTCGGTTTATTTATGACCTGGCATCCTCGGAACCTCTAAAAGATGTACCTTTATCCGGGATCGGAGGGATAGAATCGTGGAAGGATGCCTTTGATTTCCTTTCTCTCGGATGCCGGAACATACAGGTCACAACTGCTGTTATGCAATATGGTTACAGGATTATTGATGACATGATAAGCGGTATGCAATATTATATGCGTACGCATGGAATTCATAAAATACAAGATCTTGTAGGAAAAGCACTTCCAAATATTGTGGGCACGGATGAATTAGACAGAGATACAGTCTGTTATCCGAAATTCCAAACGCAAAGATGCATTGGGTGCGGAAGATGTTATCTGTCATGTTATGATGGAGGACACCAGGCGATCCTTCCGCTGAATGGAGCAAAAGTCCGCATGGATGCAAAAAAGTGTGTAGGCTGCCATCTTTGTTTGAAAGTATGTCCGGTTGGAGCGATTATCCCAGGCACCAGAGTAGTACGAAAAAAATAATGATCCTTATTTCCAGAACAGTCCGTTCTTTATTTTTGAAAGAACGGGCTGTTTTTTTGAACATGATAAGCAGACAGTGATATTATAGATAACATAGAGCATTTGGGAGGTGTCAGGATACATTGATTACATTCGAAGATCTGCAGCAGATTGATGAAATGAAAGAGGTAAAACTGCTTTCCGGTGAGGCCGGTCTTGGACATCCCATTCGCTGGCTGCATCTTATATATGAAACAGAGATCTTATCCTGGATTGGGCAGGACGTATTGGTATATACCAACGGAAGTAGTTTTCATAATCCGGAGAAAGATCTGATATCTGTAGTGCAGCAGATCCATACAGCTGATGCATCGGGGCTTATTATAGGAATCGGGAGATATATAAATATAGTTTCCAAAAAAGTCCTGCAGGTTTCAGATCAGCTTCACGTCCCGGTTTTTATGATGCGTGATGGATCGGACGCGGTTGCCTTGGAAAGAAAAATACAGGAGCTGTGCGTTAGGAGTGATAATCGAAAAAATATGTCAGACCGTCTGGAAGAACTGATTTATGAGACGGATCCAGGGCGGTTATCTGAAGGAATCTCATCTTTGGGATTTCAAGAGGGAATTAGATATATCGCTGTGTGCTTCGAATTGGATAATATAGACGAGAGTGATGATAGTTGGGTCATCAGAAGGCTTCCGCACCGGATGTTTACAGAAATCAGGAAAGCATTCCAGATTTCTGAAGATGCTTTTCTACATTATAAAAATAATAAGACCTGTATAGTACTGCTTCCAGTGGAATTATGCGGAGGGGAAAAACACATCATCCAACAGCTTAGTCTAGCGAGTGAGAAAATGTATCAGGAAACAGGCAGGACTTTCAGTATTGGTGTCAGCAACGTTATTAAGGGTTCCCGAATGTTATCGGCTGGGATTTATCAGGCACAATGCGCAGTTGACTCTCTTCATCTATGCAGCAGGAAAAATGAGATCCGATGTTATGAGGATATGGGCGTTTACCGGATCTTTTTTCAGATGAAAAAGGACCCGGAGCTGATGAAAATATACTCAAGTATATTGGGCGAGCTGCAGAGGCAGGATACAGAAGAAGGCGAACTGGTTGAGACGCTTCGGATTTACGTGGAGAGCGGATGCAACCTGACAAAAACAGCAGATAAATTATTTATTCACAGGAACACATTGAAATATCGGTTAAATAAAATTCGGAATATTATTGATGCAGATCCGGACGACCCTGACCAGAATTTCAAGATACAATTGGCATATAAAATCCGCAAATATCTCGCAGGTAAGAATATTAAAGTATAAAACAGGAGAAAAGTTATGTATGTCACATTTTCGGAGGCCTTAGCTAAAAATGAAATGAGGATGATGAAATGTATTGCCGGCAGCAGAGGACTGACACACATTATCAAAGGCTGGCAGATGGTTGAATATAACTCTTTTCGTGAGCTTCCTGTAAGAAGATCTTTGGTTTTTTCTGCGGGTGTAGATTTTGCAGATGATCCGGAAATGGATCATAAGTTGTTCGAGATGACGGAATATATTTATACAGAAGGCGCTGCAGGGCTGGTCCTGGAATTAGGAAAATTTCTCCTTGATATCCCGGAAAAAGTGAAAAATTTTTGCGAAGAAAATAATTTTCCGCTGCTGGAAATTCCATATAAGGTCCGCATCAGCGATATAACCTATCGGTTGACACAGCTATTGGTTGAACGTACGGAAACCATGAGGACAGAAGCCGGAATCTGCAGAGAAATCTGTATGGGAAATTATAGTCCCTCCCTGCAGGAAAAAGTTGCGGTTTCCAATTATAGAGGAGAAATCCTTCATTTTCCAATTGTTCTTGAGCAAGACCCGCCGAAGACAAAAGAGGCAGAAGAACTTATCCTGGATATTGCAGATGGCCTGTCACAAGAAGCTATTCAGCCAACTCTGTGGTTTGAGAAAAATAAGAGAGTGACGATCCTTGTTCCGGTCTCACTTGAGGAAAAGGATACAGTTAAATCTACAGCAGAGAGATTACTAAAAAGCATTTCTGTGTATGGGTCATTCAGTGCAGGCGTAGGGCCTCTTTACGAAAACCTGGAAGATGCTGCAGATGCATTCATGGAAGCGGAAGAAGCACTGGATATGATACGGCAGTGCATGAAAAACGGTGAAGTTCGAGTGTTTGAGAATACAGGTGTCTATCGATTGTTTTATGAATTTGGAAATAAAAAAGAGTTGAAAGATATCTATAACAGTATATTACAGCCGTTACTATCTTATGACGAATCGAACGGAACAAACATGGTCGAGCTATTAAGGAATTTTGTAACTGTTCAGAACCCCTGCTTACTGCAGGACGATCTCAGCGTTCCCAGTAAAAGCAGCTGTCAAAGCTTCATAAGCGCTGA
>CACXDC010000103.1 GCA_902766365.1 uncultured Lachnospiraceae bacterium
CTCCCTGCGGATCACAGAATCTTTCTGCCTGCCGTTCCAGATTTCAAGGATGACCGGTTTTGCGATCCTTCCAATAACCAGTTCCGGATTTTCCAGTTGTATTTGTTCATTCCATATATTAATCTTCATATTTTATCCTTTCACAGCTCCGGCTGTCAGACCTTTCACTAAATCTTTTTGAAAAATAAACGTTAAAATAAATGCGGGGATCATAAACAGAATTCCTGTCGCTGACATGCTCCCCCAGAATGTCTGGAAGGATGTCACATATCCGGCAATCCCCACTGTCAGTGTCTGTGCACTTTTTGTAGATGTAAGGGACAGGGCAAACATAAATTCATTCCAGGAAAACAGGAATGCCATGAGTCCTGCAACACCTACCGAAGATCTGGACATCGGGAGAACTACCTTTAACAGGATTCCCCATGCAGAGAGCCCATCCAGTTCTGCTGCCTCCTCCACTTCCCTTGGGATCTGTCCAAAGAAATTTTTCAGCATCCATATGATCAGTGTCAGTTCAAATGGAATATAGGTAATGATCAGTCCCAGTAATGTATCACTCAGGTGAATATTACGGATGATCAGGAAAAAAGGAATTACCATGGCAACCGGCGGAACCATTCTGACTGCAGTCACGGCTGCAAAGACCGGCTTTGTCTTTTCGGTTCCATATTTTGCAAATCCATAGGCTGCCGGAATACCAAGGGCTAATGATATTGCACAGCTGAAAAATGTAACCAGAATGCTGTTTCTGATATAGGCCGGGAAATTTCCCGTGATCACTTCTTTATAATGCGATAAGGTTGCCGGATGTGGAAGCAGATCCGGTGGGATCGCAAACATCTGTACATCCGTTTTTAATGATGTGATCGCTGTCCATATAATAGGAAACAGGGTAACTACAGAAAATATCGCCAGCAACAGGAAAACCAGGCTATTCATTATTTTTCTTCTGCTCAAGACTATTCCTCCTCACTCATCCATTTATTGCACAGGAAACTCAAAGCGCAGATGATCAGCATAACCAGGAAAGCTGCGGCTGATCCCTGTCCAAATTTCCAGTCTGAAAAAATCCTCTTATAGATAAATGTACTCAGTACTTCCGTCCCACCGCCAGGGCCTCCACCGGTCAGAATATAAACAAGATCATAGATCCGGAATGCATCTGTCAGACGGATCACGAGAATGATCAGGATCGTCGGCTTAAGCTGGGGAAGTATAATATGAAAGAATGTCTGTATACGGTTTGCACCGTCAATAGCTGCCGCTTCATTCAGTTCTTCTGACAGTCCTCCAAGACCTGCCAGCAGCACAAGGATCACAAATGGTGTGGCAAGCCAGAGATTCGCAACGATAATGGCCACCCATGATGTGGAAACCTGGGTAAACCACAAAGGCGCTGCAAGTCCCAGCTTATCCAGCAGGGCATTGATGATACCGTACTGGTCTGCAAACAGCCATCTCCACTGAAGTCCGGAAACAACAGGAGCTACCATCAGCGGTACGGCAAAGATCAGACGGAATACTCTTGATCCTGCAACCTCTCGGTACAGCAGCAGCGCAACAACAAACCCGATAATAAATTCCAGGGTGATCGTTGTAATTACAAAGAAGCAGGTATGCCCCAGTGCTGCCAGGAATTTGGAATTTGTCATGACTGAAAAGTAATTTTTTAATCCCACAAACCTGAAACTGTTGTTAATGACCGCATCGGAATCCGATATGCTGATGGCAAAAGCATAGAGCAACGGAACAAAAAATATGACAAGCAATACCAGACATGCCGGCGCTATCAGCGAATACCCTGCTCTTCGTCTTTTTTTCTCCCTGATAGAAATACTTCCTGTTTTTCCACTCATTATTTTCACTACTCCTTACAATAAAACCAATATTCCGGGTTAAAAAATCCCCATACAGAAAAACCGTATGGGGATCTGCATTGCCTACTGGATTGCTTCTTTAATTGCTTTTTCAGCTTCAGCCAAACCTTCTTCCACACTTACCTGCTTCGTCATGATACCCGATAATGTATAGGATAATTCGTTCTGGATCGTCGGGAAATTAGGGTTCTCTGTTGCATTGTGTGCATACTGGAGCGCATCACTCATAACCTGGATGCTTTCCTTATCAAACTCTGTCAGGCTGCTGTCGTTCGTAACGATCTCCAGAGATGAGGTTCTCGGTACCGGATTGGAATTGGCGATTCCAAGCTGTGCCAGTTTCTCAGAAGAGGTTGCCCACTTGATAAATTCCCACGCTGCATCCTTATTTTTGGAACTGCTGGAAATACCAAATCCCCATGTCCATGCCGCTGTGGACTGTTCTTTACCTGCCGGCTGGATCGCTACTGCAAACTTGTCACTTACCTTGGACTGTTCAGGATCCTTGGCCATGGCAAACATATAAGGCCAGTTCTTAACCATGGCAACTTTGCCCTGCATGAACATATTATGGACATCTGCATTATCATATCCGATAGATCCCGGCATAACACTTTCGTCTTCATACATCATCTTCAGCATAAAGTTAAACGCTTCTGCATTTTCAGGTGAATTCACCGTTACATTATTATCAGCATCGATAATGGATCCTCCTGCCTGATAGAACCAGTCAACGAGATGGGTCACCGGCTCTCCGGCCTGCTTTGCTTCAATGATTGTTCCATATACGCCATCTTTGGTCAGCTTTTTTGCCGCTTCCTCATATTCTTCCCATGTTTTGGGGAATTCTGTAATACCGGCTTCTTCAAACAGGTCTGTTCTGTAAAATACAATCGGTGTGTGTACAAAGAAGGGAACAGAATATAATTCTCCGTTATAAGAAGACGCATCTAATGCAGCTTCATAGAAATCATTTTTATCTTCATCTGAAAGCCTGTCTCCAAGCGGCTCCAGATATCCTTTGGAAGCAAATTCGGAAATCCATGGCTGGTCTGTATCGTAAATATCGATCGCACCACTCTGTGAAATTGCCTCCTGTACAAATCTCTCGTGCATATTATCATGAGGGATTTCTACCCATTCAACCGTAATTCCTGTCGCACTCTCAAATTCGCTTACGTTATTCTTAAAAAACTCAATATTGGGAGCCCCGGATTCCACACCGATCACAAGCTTGGTTCCTGTATAGTCCGCTGCCTCTGCTGTATTCTCTGTGCTGCCCGTCTCAGAGTTTCCTGCTGTGTCCTCTGTCACAGTCTCTTCTGTGGATCCGGTTGTATTTTCCGTACTGCTGCTTCCACATCCTGCCAGTAATGCCATTGCTGTTATTGCACACATCATTGTTTTTAAAATTTTCTTTCGCATAATATTTCCTCCTGCTCGTTTACATAACTGAATCTTTTTCCAGAAATTCACATGGTAAAACTACTTTTTTATCATCAGATGTTTTTCCACTGACCAGATCCAATAATATCTGTCCGGCCTTCTCTCCCATTTTCTCCAGTGGGATATCAACTGTTGTTAACCTTGGTCTTGTAAATCTGCACTCCTGCCTGTTATCAAATCCAATCACAGAAACATCCTCCGGGATCCGTACGCCATCATTCAGGGCTGCATCCATAAACCCTGCTGCCATCAGATCGTTCATGGCAAAAATTGCCGTTGGTTTTTCTTCCAGCTGTCTGTATCTTTCATATGCCTTTACCCCGTCTTCAAATTCCCAGGCTCCTGGAAAAATATATTCATCCTTCAGCTCTTTTCCTGCTTTTTCCAGCTGCGTAATAAAGCTTCTTAAACGCTTCTGTGACGGCAAGGAATCCTCCGCCCCTTTGATCACACCGATCTTCTCATGCCCGTGCTTCATCAGATATTCTGCCACATCCGCTATAACATCAATATTATCGTAGGTTACGTAATAATTCTTTTTGGATGTGTCGTAGCAGTAAACAAGGACAATCGGTATACTTAATTTGGGGATCAGCTCCATTACATCCCTGTCATGCATCGCAACATAGACAAGTCCGTCAATCTGGGTTTTATTAAACAGCTTTATACTTTTGCTTATTGCTGACTGGTAACTGGATAATTCAGAATAATGATTTCCTGTTTTCTCAAGAAGGCTCATATTATTCAGGATTACCGCATACCCCTGTTTTTCAACATAATTATTAATTCCGTTAATGATTCTCGGTGTCTGGAACGCCGTAATATCTTCTACCATGATTCCAATCGTGTTGCTTTCCTTTGTCCTGAGACTTTTGGCAAACCGATTGGGACTGTAACCCTCCCTTTCTATAATTTCCATTATTTCTTTTCTTTTTTTCTCACTGACATTTCCAGTTCCGTTGATCGCGTTCGAAACTGTTGCGGCCGTCACACCCGCCAATTGCGCAATTTCTTTCATATTCATGAGGATTCCTCCTTTGGTTAATCGATTTACTAATCCTGTAAAAAAAATTCACCCCGTTCAGTTAATCGATTAATCTTACTTAGAAAATACCATCCAGTAATGAAATTGTCAATCATCGAACCTCAATTTCAGCCAAGTTTGGTACATTTCAATAATTAACATTTTCATTAACTGGTAAATTTCCCGTATATGAGCTTCATTTATTCTGAGGCCTCTGTAATCTTCTCCTTCGGCAGATATTTCCGGATGATCCGGTAAATCTCCGCTGTGTGGATAGGCTTGGTGATATAATCATCCATTCCTCCGGTGAGCAGTCTTTCCCTGACACCGGATATGGCATCTGCTGTAATGGCAATGATCGGCGTCTTCTGGTTGATCCCCTTCCTGCTGCGGATGCTTCTGGTCGCTTCTTCCCCATTCATGACCGGCATATGACTGTCCATGAAGATCAGATCATACGCTGTTCTTCCGGCGAGCTTTACGGCATCAACTCCGTTTTCCGCTTCTTCTATGGTAAGGGAAAGTGGTTCCAGGATCGCCTTTACCACTTCTCTGTTAATTTCATTATCATCTACCAGCAGGATTCTGACATCCTTTGTGGTAAATGTACCTTCTCCCTCTGCCGGGAAAGGCTCCTGATCCAGCATACCGTTTCCAACTGCTTCCCCTGCCGTGCTGTTTATCACTTTCTGCGGCACACGGAAGGTAAAGGTACTGCCTTCTCCATACCGGCTCTCCACACCGACAGTTCCACCCATGCTGTCAATAAAGTATTTACTGATGGCAAGTCCGATACCGGTTCCTTCCTTGCTGTGATTTTTCTCCACATTCAGCTGACTGTACATGGTAAACAGTCTTCCCATATCTTCTTTTCGTATGCCCTGCCCGGTATCCTGCACCGTATAGATCAGCTCCGCATTGCCATCTCCTGTACTGCGGCATTCCACTGTCACATCAATCCTTCCGGATTCTGTATACTTGATGGCATTGGAAGC
>CACXDC010000104.1 GCA_902766365.1 uncultured Lachnospiraceae bacterium
CAGACAGTTCATGGAATTGGCTGTGTACATACCGGAGCAGGATCCACAGGTAGGACATACCTTTTCCTCAAATTCGCGTACCTCTTCTTCTGTCATGGTTCCGGCAGCATTGGCACCTACCGCTTCAAACATGGAAGAAAGACTTCTCTTCTGTCCTTTTACGTGACCTGCCAGCATGGGACCACCGGATACAAATACGGTCGGAATATTGATCCTGGCAGCAGCCATCAGAAGACCCGGTACATTCTTATCACAGTTCGGAACCATAACAAGGGCATCAAACTGATGTGCAAGTGCCATACATTCTGTAGAGTCAGCGATCAGATCTCTGGTTACCAGGGAATATTTCATGCCTACATGTCCCATGGCGATTCCATCACAGACAGCTATGGCCGGAAATACTACCGGCACACCACCGGCTTCTGCTACACCGAGCTTGACGGCATTTACGATCTTGTCAAGGTTCATATGTCCCGGAACGATCTCATTGTAGGAGCTGACAATACCGATCATCGGCTTTTGCATTTCCTCTTCGGTAAAGCCGAGCGCATTGAACAGACTTCTGTGAGGAGCCTGCTGCATTCCTTTTTTTACGTTATCACTTCTCATTTTGATTCCTCCCTTATGCCAGTATATAAAATAAAGTTCTGGTTTTCATATTTCTTTTGCATTTCTGTATTCACATAATCCCAGGGGATCGTGTTGTAATAATGATAAAACTCCCATTCCATTTCTGCAAAGTCCGGATCTGCCATTCTCCTGTCAAGAAGCAGGAAGTCAGAACCCTCTATCTGCTGGTTTTCGCAGGTGATCCCATACAGAAAACGGATCAGATACTGCTGTGTGCAGTCTGTGACACAGACTGTCTGTGCATCCTCAATGCTGCCTGCTTCAAGCGCCTCCTTCATGCTGTGTTCCCTGTCACTGTACTGGCTCTGATAGCCACGGGTCGTAAAACACCATATGCCAAAGACCACTACGATCAGAAATGCCGCATACCCGGTCTTCTTTCTGTCAAAAGGCACGCCCCCGTCAAGCAAAAAGCCAAGCAGCAAGGCAACCAGTATGCCGCCATACATAAATACCCGGTAATAGGGCAGCTTATGCTGTACCAGTAAAAACAGCGGGATTGCCAGTGTGCAGATTACTACAAGAAGTGGCAGGATCCCCTGCGCTGTTTTTTCTTCCATCCGGCCTGTCAGCTCCTTCTTTGTCCTATTCCCGATCACAGCCCGGATACCAAGGACAAGAAAACCGCCGATGATGATCACCGGTATCAGTATATAACTTCCATCCAGATACTGGATAAAAAGATTCTGAAGCCATGTCGCAAGCTTTGTCAGGAAGCCTTCCTTTGGCACACTCTGGATATAGGGCGTTGCCAGCATATAGTCGATTCCTGTGCGGACACAGGAGAAGGGATGCCTTAAGATCATCTGTACATGTCCCATTCCCTGAAATGCCGGATTCTCCTTGATCAGGAGATTGGATCCGATTGCCAGCCAGATGATCCCATACAGACATATCGTAGCAATCGCTGCCAGCAGGGAAACAAGGATCAGCCGGATCAGCTTATGAAAGGCTGCTGTTGCTGACATTTTCCCCTGCCGGCTCCTTTTCTCTGCAAATGCCTGCAAGAGCAGGTATATTCCACCGGAAAGGCATACCGGGATCACCCAGTAAACATCACTGGGAACCGTATAGAGTCCAAGTACCAGTGCCAGTGCAAAAAGAATGTAAGTCTTCTTTCTCTCCTGTCCATCCCTGCAGATCACATCCAGCATACTGACTGCTGTCAGAAAGCAGGTCACTGAAAGAGTATATCCTCTTCCCTGGACAGAAAGCTGATTCACAAGATTCAGCAGGCAGTATCCGGAAACCGCAGCAAGTGAGATTCCTTCCTTAAAATAACGTCTCCCCAGTCGAAACAGAAGAACCATATTAAACAGGGCGCACACATAACTGACTCCCCTGAGTCCGATATAAGGATTTCCGAAGAAATCAAAAAAGGCAGACAGTACCGAATATCCCACATGATTATTGGGCACCGGCCAGTGGATTGCTGCATATACAGGTCCCCGGCTGATAAAATAATAATACGTATACAGCTCATCGTACCAGGGCGTCAGG
>CACXDC010000105.1 GCA_902766365.1 uncultured Lachnospiraceae bacterium
AATGTATGAGACACTGTACCAGATGTGTCGGAATGTGGAGAATGTTATGGGTTTCTTTTCTGAAGAATTACGGGAACTGGACAGGAATACTGTCAGATATATGATCGATGAACTACAGAAGGAGGTAGATACGCAGAAGGCTCTGCTCGAAGAGAATACTGCGGCTCTTGCTGAAAAAGACTCTGTGATTGCTGAGAACGCTGCCACTATTGCTGAAAAAGATGCCATCATTGCCACGCTGCAGGCTGAATTAGCCAGTGCCAGATCAAAATAGTACCGTGAAAAAGCTGCCGCATCATTATCTGAATACGGCAGCTTTGTTAAGCAATCAATCATTTTCTGTTTTTAATCTTATTTTCAATGATAATGTATCCGTGCACAAGCAGATCCGTTATGACCAGAACTGCCACTGACCATATCAGGCATTCTTTTACACCAAATTCATAAAAAGCAGCGAATCCGGCAATCGCAAAGTATACCCCTATATGTACGGCATACATCTTGGAAATCTGTTTGGAATAATAACACAATTTGTTATATCCGAATTTCCATTTTTCCACGACCGGCATGATAAAGAACGAAAGTGCAAATACAAACATTATCGTGCAGAAACTGCCTATAACCTTCATAAGCCCCGGCGTTCTGTACTGCTCAAGCATGTAATCAAAGAATTCTTCTACACCGGGATGCATTATGATACAGCCTGCGAACCATACTGCTGCTATCACTCCACATATTATTCCGCTCTTTTTGTAAAAGTTTCCCTTTTCATTTTCAGGTATCCTCCGGATCACCTTTCCAAAAACATATCCCAAAAATACATAACTCAGATACGGGAAAAAGCAGAAGCTCGTTTCTCCTTTGCCGCCAAAAGTCATATCCAGGATCCAGTTAAGCACCTGATTCACGGAAACCAGCAGCTTTGTGAATGGTGATACAATTCCTACTATTACGGCACTTATGATATACCCGCTCAGCCCCACACCTAATTTCCGGTATAATGCAAGCACAAGATAACACATACCGGATATAAAAAATATATTAACGAAAGTAAGCACAGCGTACAGGTTTTCATGATATAATTCCCTGCTGCCTGCGACTTCTCCTGTGATCAGATTTCTTATATAAAAGCTGACCACGATTGCCGCCGCATAGCATAAATTACTTAAGCCCTGATATAACAGCAGCTTTATACCATTTTTTACCATATCCCCGGGCTCGGAATGCCTCGTGAAAACGCTTCCGAACCCCATTGTAAACAGATACAGGCACGCACCTGTCGGCATAAACATCGCAAACATGATCTCGTACACATTTGATGTTGCTGCTTCCATGCCTGCCAGCGTCTGAAAGGAATGTATGAATACGATCATGATCATCAGGAACCCTTTTACCAGGTCAAGTTCCCTCTGCCTTCCTACATTCACTTCTTTATCCCTCATAGAAAACATATTTATCGCCTTTCCGATGGAATCCCCTTTGTTCTTCAGCCCAAAGCCATGTCATTAACAGCTGCTTTTCGCTTTTGCTTCCCTGCGGAGTTTCTCTACAAAGTGACTGATCTTCTCCATTGCGATCTTCAGATTATCCAGCGAGTAAGCATAGGAAATTCTGAGGAACCCTTCTCCACAGTCACCAAATGCAGTTCCCGGTACTACAGCCACTTTTTCTTCCATAAGAAGCCTTGTTGCAAACTCATCACTGGTCATGCCAAACTCCTTAATGCAGGGAAATACATAAAAGGCTCCATAGGGTTCAAAGCACCGCAGCCCCATCTCCTGAAAGGCATGCATCAGAAATCTTCTTCTCTGATTATAAGCTTCACGCATCTGTGCAACATCCTCATCTCCATTGCGGAGTGCTTCTACTGCTGCATACTGGCTTGTAGTAGGTGCGCACATGATGGCAAACTGGTGAATTTTCACCATCTGCTCCATAATCTGTGCCGGTGCACAGGCGTAACCAAGTCTCCAGCCGGTCATCGCATATGCTTTGGAAAATCCGTTGATATATACGGTTCTTTCCCTCATTCCCGGCAGACTGATGATAGAAACATGCTTTTCCTTGTAGCTGAGTTCCGCATATATCTCATCTGTGATCACAAAAATATCCTTTTCCCGGATAATCTCTGCAATCTCCTCCAGGTCCTTCTTTTCCATGATCGCACCTGTAGGATTATTGGGAAATGGCAGGATCAGTATCTTTGTCTTGTCTGTGATTGCATCCCGCAGTTCCTGTGCTGTAAGGCGGAATTCATTTTCTTCCTTCAGTTCAATGATCACCGGCACGGCATCTGCAAGAACTGCACAGGGTTCATATGATACATAGCTGGGCTGTGGGATCAGCACTTCTTCACCGGGATTGATCATGGCTCTGAGCGCCAGATCGATCGCTTCTGAACCGCCAACTGTTACCAGGATCTCATGCATTTCATCATAATGCACACCCTGAGTCCTTTCCACATAATTGCTGATCTCCTTTCGCAGTTCCTTTAAACCTGCATTGGAGGTATAAAAGGTTCTTCCCTTTTCCAGGGAATAAATACCCTCATCCCTGATATGCCATGGTGTATCGAAATCAGGTTCTCCAACACCAAGGGAAATAGCGTCCTCCATCTCATTTACGATATCAAAAAATTTTCGGATACCGGAGGGCTTGATATCCACAATTTTATCTGCTAACGGATTTCTCATGGCGTAACCTTCTCTCTTGTATCTTCATATTTTTTGGTAAGGATCGTTCCGTGATCCTTGTACTTTTTCAGGATAAAATGAGTCGCTGTACTTAAAACACCTTCAATGGTAGCCAGCTTTTCATTTACAAAGCTGGAAACGGATTTCAGGGTTTTGCCATCTACCGTAACAAGCAGATCGTATCCGCCGGAAATCAGATACACACTGTTGACATCCGGATATTTATAGATTCTTTCTGCTATATTGTCATATCCCTTTCCTCTCTGGGGTGTGATACGCACCTCGATCAGTGCAGTCACCTTCTCGATAGAAGTTTTTTCCCAGTCGATCATGGTATGATATCCACAGATGATCCCTTCCTCTTCCATTGCCTTCAGTTCATTGGCAACATCAATTTCTTCTGCTCCCAGAATCACTGCCAGCTCCTTAATATTAATACGACTGTTTTTTTCAATAATCGCCAAAATCTGCTCTCTCACTTTCAGAGTCCTCCTTGTTAAACTAATACTTTTCCGATTTCATCCGGTTTTGCCGGTTCCAGAAAACGGATTTCTTCTCCGTTATGCAGTACTTTATCATTACTATCTGTGGTTCTTCCGATTATCACTGCAGGAATACCCGCTTCCTCCAGTACTTTCACCATCCCATCTCCATCTTCTGTTACGATCAGCAGGCTTCCCCCTGATAACAGCTCATAGGGATTCAGGTCAAAAAACTCACAGATCTCTATGGTTTCCTGCTTTACCGGTATCTTTTTTAAATCTATGGAAAGTCCAACGCCAAGCCTTCCAGCCAGCTCATACAGGCTGCCAAACACACCACCATTTCTCATGTCGTGCATTGCTGTGGCGCCGGACTTAAGGGCGGTGGCGGCCTCCGGTAAGATCGGCAGGTATTTTTCAAAGCCCTTCGCCGCTGTTGTAATAGAAAACGGATATCTTTCCAGAAGCTCCGCTTCCTTCTCCTGTGCCAGTATCGCTGTTCCTTCTAATCCCATCCACTTGGTCATGACAACTGCCTGCCCTGCCACTGTCTTTTTCTTCTTTCCTGTCTGTTCTCCTGTCTTCTGCAGATTCTGCCCATCGGCATTTTCACCAGGTTGTTCACAGGAAGCACCGCAGCCTGTACTGCCTGTATCTTCCCTCCGGTACCCAAAGGCGGTTACGGAGATCACAGGGTGATTCACTGTACCTGTCACTTCGGTATGTCCACCGGCAATCTGTACCTTACAGATACCAGCAGCTTCTTCGGCCAGTTGCATGATCCTCTTTAATTCTGCTTCTTCTGTCCCCTCTGGCAGCGTCAGCGCCATCTGAAGTGCAAAAGGCTCTCCTCCTCCGGCTGCAATCGCATTCACGGCTGCATATACAGCATAACAGCCTGCGCGTGTCACAGGAATACTTACTGTCTGTGTAGCTGCGCAGAATACACGGTTTTGGCAGGCAGACATCTGGCCATCGGCATTCGCTCCCTGCCCGTCAGGATATGAAAAAAAGGCGCAGTCCACCCCTGGTGCTGCACCTTTTACTACTTCTTTTCTTTTTGTCTTACAATATTTCAAAACAGAACGCTTTAATATGCTTTCTGAAATCTTCCCTGTCTTCATAGCTGCCTCACTTTATCCCCGAGGCTGCCGGGCTTACTCTGCCGGAACCTCTGCCACTGGTGCTTCTGCTGCAGGAGCCTGCGCCGCTCCCTCTCCTGCCGCTTCTGCAGGAGCCGCTGCTGCTTTAAGCGCCGCCGCTACACCTTTCACATGGTCAATACTGCCTGTGGCAATCGCCGCCATGATTTCATTATACGCATTCGGATCCGCTGTTGCAACACCAACCGTTGCTGACCGAGGTGCCATCTTATAGGTACTGGAATTTACCATTTCCCTGCTGGTCTCTGTTCCGTTCTCATACACAACCTTCCAGAGATTTGCCTTATAACCAATGTGCGCTGACTGCACGGAAACCGTACCTATTGGTGAACCTCCATCCGGATAGATCACCTCTGTATCCGGATAGGTCTTACTGACTACTTCACTTTCATAAACCACTTTATGACCACTGTCCCTGGTTTCATGTCCATAAATCGTAAAACCGATCACTTTGTCTTCTGTGGTATATCCTTCAATATAAATAGGCGCATCTGTATTGTTCACAAACCGGAAATCCTTGCCTGCAGACTCAGAGATGGCTGCATCAGCAGAAGGATCTACATACGTTACGATCATGGAATGATTGTGACGTTCAGTTACCTCCAGCTCAGAAAGGAGCACAGCATTATAAAGAGTCGTAGACACCTGGCAGATCCCCCCGCCAAGACTGTCTACCACCTGACCATTCAGATAGGATCCTGCCATATAATAGCCGTTTGCCTCAGAAAAAGGTGCCACTGCCGCATAAGTAGAAAACTCATCTCCGGGATACAGCGTCGTACCATTGATCAGACTGGCACCGTTTCGCACATTGGCACTTCTGGATGCTCCGGATGTTTTAAAGCTTGTCTGGAAGCTGCCAAGAACATCCTTTACTTTGGAAAGCTCCTCTGCAGATCCTTTAGGCTCTTCCACCTCTACTACAAGATCAATACTGGTTTCCTCACCATTCCAGGTTCCATCCGTAAAAAAACTGCAAAGCTGCTGAAAAGAAGCATCTTCATCCACAACCATACCGGTCTGCCCCTGATGGACCACAAACTCTCCATTCTCTCTTGAGAGAGTTGCATTCTCTGCTTCTATATTATAAACAGCACACTGATCCTCCAGTACATGACGGACCAGATCCTGATCTACTCCAAAGGAAAGAGGAAGCACTTTCCTCTCCAACTGCAGATCTTTCTTTACCTTATATCTTTCGATAATATTCCCTTTTCTTCCAATAGATGCCGCTTCTTCAACGACCTCCGGATTACTCCAGTAAAATCCGATATCTCCCGGTGTAATGGTCACTGAATTATCATTCACCATATTCAGGGTGATATTTTTCTGCAAAAGACCATCAACATAATCTTCTGCCATAGCCTCGGCCTCTTCCTCAGTTTTCCCGGAAAGATCCATATTCTGAAGATATATGCCAGGCAGGATGGTATTTCCTTCCCTGGCTTCTGCATTTATTCCAAATACACCTGTAAGAACCAGTATTCCACACAGGCTGAGTATATTCCTCACAACTTTTTTCATAACGGCTCCTCGTATTGCGTTACTGAATTAAATATGCTAAAGTGGGAACTACCATAGCGACTATCAGCAAGATGATAATAATGGATGAAATAATACGCTTATTTTTACTGTTATTAAAGTTAAACATGATATGCCTCTTCTAAAAAATCATAGTCTCTGTTGAAAGGATATTATATATGAAGTTCCCCTTTTTTGCAAGTTTTATCGTTTTCTGTCTGTGGCTTGCCTATGAAATACACAAGAGCAGACGAAAAGAAGAACAATCTGCAGATGCTTTCTGGGAGAGAGAAGCAAAGGCCAACCAGACAAGGCGGAAGCCCCTTGATGATCTTTCCTACATTACCATTCCGTTTGACACGCTTCCCATGGATACCATGAAAGAGGATCCCGAAGTAGCAGAATGCCATGACACTCTGCATAACTTATCGGAAGGACCTATTGTAAACTTTACAGGTATCAGCAACACCGACCTGAAACTTATGTATGGTGCCCCGAATATCGGCCTTCTCACACAGTACGACCAGCGCTATACCGTCCTTGCCAGAACATTACAGAAGCTCGCTGAACTTTTATACCAGGGAGGCTGTATCAAGGATGCCGAAACGGTTCTCACCTTTGCAGTTTCCACCAGAACCGATGTCAGTGCTTCCTACCGTCTCCTTGCCAGTATTTATAAAGAGCTTGGCACTCCCGAAAAGATCAGTGGACTGATACCGGTTGCCGAAAGCCTGAATTCACCCATGGCCCCCCATATCGTTTCTTACCTTAAGGATGCGGCATCCGGCCATATGCCAGAATGATCTTGTCCGTGATCCGGCTTGCTTCATTTCTGGTCAGCCGTTCCACATCAAAGTCTGGTATTATTTTATGCCACTCAAGCAGACTATATAACCTTTCTTTCTGCTTTTTGGAAGCCGGTGATTCTTTTTTCACATGAAAGATCAGGTCCGAGGGTCTGTATGCGTCCTCATCCGGAAAATCCTGTACCAGTCTTTCATAAAGTATGGCCGCAGAAAGAGCATCACTGCCTGCCCTGTGGGATGTTGTCTCAATCCCATAGTACCGGCACAGATCCGGCAGTTTCCTGCTTGGAAGATCCGGCAGAAATTTTCTCGAAAGCTTCAATGTATCAATCCCCTTCTTTTCGAATGGAATTCCCTGGTTCACTGCCGCTTTTTTCAGAAATGAATAATCAAACAGAATCCGGTGACCTACCAGTACATCCTCAGAAAGAAAATGGATCAGGTCTGGCAGCACCTCTTCTATCACAGGTGCACTCATAAGTTCTTCATTCCGGATCCCTGTCAGTCCTTCTGTAAAATCACTGATCTGTATGCCGGGATTCACAAGGCTTTCCCATCTGGCTGCTCCCTTTCCATCCCTGATCCTTACTGCACCGATCTCTATGATCTTGTCTGTCTTTGGATTTAAACCTGTCGTTTCCAGATCCAGCGCTGTAAAATCCTGCAGCATCCTACTTTTCCTTCCTCTTTGCCACCTTTTTCTGTTCCTTCTCATAAGAAGGGCACAGATCCTTCAGGAAACATTCTTCACATTTGGGTGTAGGAGCCTTACAGATTGTCCTCCCAAGACGAATGATATGGATATTCCAGAGGATCCAGTGATCCTCCGGCAGCTTTTTCATCAGATCCATCTCCACCTTCACGGGATCTGTTTCCTTCGTGATACCAAGCTTTCCGGAAATGCGCTTCACATGAGTATCCACAACAATACTGGGAATATGGTAGATATTTCCACGGATCACATTGGCTGTCTTTCGTCCAACACCGGCAAGAGCCGTGAGACTTTCAATATCTCTTGGCACCTCGCCGCCATATTTCTCTGACAGTGCCTGGCAGCAGGCAATGATATTCTTTGCCTTATTATGGTAAAAGCCCGTAGAATGAATATCCTGCTCCAGTTCTTTCAGATCTGCCCCGGCAAAGGCCTCCACGGATGGATACTTTTTAAACAGGTCTTCTGTTACGATATTCACCCTTGCATCTGTACACTGGGCGCTTAACATGGTTGCGATCAGAAGCTGCCACGCATTTTCATGGTTCAGATAACATTTATAATCTGTTCCATATTCCTGATCCAGTCTGTCCAGGATCTTCTGTACCTTTTCACTCGTCCGTGCCATTTTGTATTTCCTCTTCTCTTCCATTTCGTGACGGAGTATGCTCCTATGACATAAAAAGCGTATTGGTACTCCAATACGCTTTTATTTTCTGTAAATCTTTTATTTCCAGAACTTTTTCTTTTTCGTATCCTTGGGATCTGCTGTCTTGTCTGTCTGTGCTTTCTTTGCTGCATTCAGACTGTCCCCTGTCAGTGCATCAAACTGTTTCAGAAGCTCTTTTGCTTCATGGGACAGCTTCTCAGGTGTCTGGATCATCAATGTTACATAATGATCACCACGTACTTCCTTGTTTCTGAGTGTTGGAACACCCTTGCCCTTCAGACGGACTCTGGTATCTGTCTGGGTTCCGGGTTTCACTTCATAAATCACTTTACCATCCACAGTATCTACGACTACCTCACCGCCAAGTGCTGCGATCGCATAGGATACCGGTACCGTAGAATAAATATCATAATCCTGTCTCTGGAAAATAGGATGACGTCCTACGATCACTTCTACAAGAAGATCGCCTCTTGGTCCTCCATTAGTGCCTGGCTCGCCTTTCTCCCGGATCCGGACGCTCTGTCCGTTATCAATACCTGCAGGAATGGAAACCTGGATCTTCTTTCTGCTGGCAATATATCCACTTCCATGACAGTCCGGACATTTCTCCTTGATCACCTTACCGGTTCCGTTACAATCCGGACAGGTCTGGACATTTCTGACTGTTCCAAAGAAGGACTGCTGGGTGAATACCACCTGTCCCTTACCGCCACATTTCTGGCAGGTCTCCGGTGTTGTTCCTGCCTTGGCTCCACTGCCATGACAGGTCTTACACTCATCCTTCAGAGTCAGTTCGATTTCCTTATCTACCCCAAATACGGCTTCTTCAAAGGTGATCCGTACACTGGTACGGATATTGGCTCCCTTCATGGGACCATTATTGCCTCTGGCGCTTCTGCGTCCTCCAAAGAAATCTCCAAAGATATCGCCGAAGATATCTCCAAAATCTGCAGAATTGAAATCAAAACCGCCAAATCCGCCACCACCGGCTCCTCCGTCAAAGGCCGCATGACCAAACTGATCATACTGTCTTCTCTTTTCAGGATCACTCAGTACAGCATATGCTTCGGATGCTTCCTTAAATTTCTTCTCCGCTTCTGCATCTCCCGGGTTCATATCCGGATGATATTTCTTAGCAAGTGCTCTGTATGCTTTTTTTAATGCTGCATCATCAGCATTCTTATCTACACCAAGGACTTCGTAATAATCCCGTTTCTGTTCTGCCATGTAATCAATCCTCAAACACTTCTATAGCGAGGTATATATTACTATATACCCCGCCATTAATTTCTGATCATTTCAGATAGAATCTAATCTATCTTACACCTCTCTGTAGTCACCGTCAACTACATCATCTGCAGGTCCTGCACCCGCACCGGTATCTGCTGTGCTCTGACCGCCCATACCGCTCATATCAGGTCCTGCCTGGCCGCCCTGTGCCTGCTGCATGTTCTCATACATCTTTGTGAACAGCTGCTGTGCACTGGTTGTCAGCTTCTCCTTGGCTGCCTTTAGCTCATCAATATCGCTGTCGCTCATTTCCTGATCTTTGGTTCTCTCAAGGATGTCCTTAACAGCCTTCAGATCTGCTTCTACAGAAGCCTTCTCAGAAGCATCGATCTTGTCTCCTACTTCGCCAAGAGCCTTTTCTGTCTGGAATACGAAGGAGTCTGCCTCATTACGTGTATCAATAGCTTCCTTTCTCTTCTTATCCTGAGCTTCGAACTCAGCGGCTTCCTTAACAGCCTTGTCGATCTCAGCATCTGACATGTTGGAACCTGCTGTGATGGTGATGTGCTGTTCCTTGCCGGTACCAAGATCCTTTGCAGATACATTTACGATACCGTTTGCATCGATATCGAAAGTAACTTCGATCTGCGGTACACCTCTCATTGCCGGAGGAATACCATCCAGTCTGAACTGTCCAAGGGACTTGTTATCTCTTGCAAACTGTCTCTCACCCTGTACAACGTTGATATCAACGGCTGTCTGGTTATCAGCAGCAGTAGAGAAGATCTGGCTCTTCTTGGTAGGGATTGTTGTATTTCTCTCAATCAGTCTTGTTGCGATACCACCCATGGTCTCAATGGAAAGAGAAAGGGGTGTTACATCCAGAAGCAGGATCTCACCTGCACCGGCATCGCCTGCCAGCTTACCACCCTGGATAGAAGCACCAAGTGCTACACACTCATCAGGGTTCAGGCTCTTGCTGGGCTCTTTGCCTGTTAACTGTCTTACCTTATCCTGTACAGCAGGGATTCGTGTGGAACCACCTACCAGTAATACCTGACCTAAATCAGCATTGGTAATTCCGGCATCCTTCATAGCATTCTGAACAGGGATTGCTGTTCTCTCTACAAGATCATGTGTCAGTTCATCAAACTTAGCTCTTGTAAGGTTCATATCAAAGTGCTTCGGTCCTTCAGCAGTTGCTGTGATGAAAGGAAGGTTGATATTGGTTGTTGTTGCGGAAGACAGTTCCTTCTTTGCCTTCTCTGCAGCTTCCTTTAATCTCTGAAGTGCCATCTTATCATTTGACAGATCAACGCCCTCTGCCTTCTTGAATTCATCGATCATCCACTGTGTCAGTCTGTTATCAAAGTCATCACCACCAAGGTGTGTATCACCGTTTGTAGCAAGAACTTCGATGACACCGTCACCGATCTCAATGATAGAAACATCGAAAGTACCACCACCAAGGTCATAAACCATGATCTTCTGCTCTTCCTCGTTGTCAAGGCCATAGGAAAGTGCTGCAGCAGTAGGCTCGTTGATGATACGGTCTACCTGAAGGCCTGCGATCTTACCTGCATCCTTGGTTGCCTGACGCTGAGAGTCGGCGAAGTAAGCGGGAACCGTGATAACTGCCTCGGTTACCTTCTCGCCGATATAGCCTTCTGCGTCTGCC
>CACXDC010000106.1 GCA_902766365.1 uncultured Lachnospiraceae bacterium
AACGGTTCCCAGTGTACCAACCATGGTACCAAAGGAAGTAGCAAGTGCTGCGCCCTCTGCTGATCCGGCATCAAGGCCGTAGCTCTTAATCGCTGTCATGGCAAGAGGAATACCAATGTAGCTGACTGCACGTACATCTGCAGAAACAGTTCCGCCCGGTGTAACCAGTGCAATGTAGACAACCTGCATGGCACATCCTACTAAAATACCTGTTGTAACATCTCCCAGAACGATACCGCAGACAAGACCACCGATTAACGGTCTTCCCAGTGTATAGTTACCAATGGAAGTTCCTCCAAGACCCGGCATACTTGCCAGGCATGCAAACAAACCTAAAATAATCGCCTGTAACCAACTGATCTCCATGTGATCCCCTCCTTAATGAAAACCGAACTGGCCTCTGAATTTTTTCCAGTTACCGATTGCTTCTTCTTTCAGCAATGCAAACTCTACGTTGTAGCCTGCATTCATGATATCCTCAAGTGCCTGTGCTTCGTCCTGTGTAATGGACTGGTTATTTCCAAGCTTGACAGATCCCGGTCTGTCATTGCAGGGTCCGATGATCACCTGATCGATACCCGGTTTGAAGCCCTGGTCTACCAGGATCTTCTTCATATCAATAGGATTCTTGGTGATCAGGAAATATCTGTCCTTGCTTGCCAGAACCTTGGCGCTCTTCTCCTTAAACTCTTCCAGTGTCCAGACAAAGGTCTTTTTTCCGCTGGCGCTCTTGTAAGCTGCCTTTAATACGGAATTGGATGCTGCTGCATCATTGACTGCGATCAGTCCGTCACAGGGGTACTCCAGTGCCCATCTGGTACAGGTCTGACCATGGATCATACGATCATCAACTCTGATAAAAGAAACTGACATAACTTTTTTCCTCCCTAAATTTCATCTTCTTCATTTTCTTTACTAATGGTAAACTCTTTTAATTCTTCTCTTGCTTCCGGCAGAAGCATTTCCTTTAAATCTGACAGTTCCATACCGTCCTTCATCAGCACTGCACTGAGTGCCAGCGGCAGATTCATGCCACCGATCATCACAGTACGGTCTATCAGATCAAGCTCTGCGATCACATTTGCTGCCGTCGTAAGCGGTGATCCTCCGACCAGATCTGCCAGCAGAAGGATCTCATCCTCCTTTGTCACACCGGCAAGCACCATCTTCAGTTTTCCGGCAAATTCATCTGCACCCGTTCCGTTCTCGAGCCCAAGGGAAAGAATGTCTTCCCTGCCTTCTCCGGCAAGCATCCCAAGTGCATTGTGCAGGCCCGGCGCCAGTGTTCCGTGGCTTACAAGTAAAACATATTTCATTGTTATCCCTCCTGTTTCTGCTATATTGTTCCCTGTTTTGTAACCTTACTATACAAAAAAGGCGGCACATGTTCATCTCACATGTGTCACCTCTTTTCCATGACGATTGTCACAACTTTTATGACATTTGTCACTTTATATTCTTTTCTTTTAAAATAGCATTGATCCTCCTGTTCCAGATGATCTGTCCTGTGCTGATATTGGCATCCCCGTTCAGGATATCTGCTACAGCCTCTTCCACTTCCTTCATGGCATCCTCATAGCCATCGAAATTCGGATATACGGCTGCCTGTTCTACTGCCCTGCTTAAGGTATCGATCTGGAAGCTGCCGGAACCGGAATCTGTAAGAAGCTGTACCAGTGTCTGCTCGGACTCTGTGACATTCCGCAGTACAGAAACCCCTTCTGAATAGGTAAAGATCTCTGACTGGATCTCTTCATCTCCTGTCAGGAATTTCATAAACTCATAGGCTTCCTTCTTATGATTTCCCTTTTTGTTCATGGCAAGGAGAAGCGTGTCCAGATTGGAAACATTCTCCCCATAGCTTCCTGCCGGCATGGGCAGGCACTGCCATTCAAAACCGGCATACTTCTTTACACTTAAAGGATAAGGCTTATATGCCCTGTACTCGGAAAACAGCATGGGCATAAATACCACATTTCCTTCATCAAAATCCTTTTCGGAAACAGAATACCCCTGATTCAGATCCTTCAGTCTTTCCAGAAGGGAAATGGATTCCTCGATCCTTTCTCCGGTAAAATAACACTCTGTTCCTTTTTCATTAAAAAGCGTGACCCCATTCCCACAAAAAGCATCCTCGTATGTATAACCGGTAATGCCAAACTGGTCCAGACTTCCATCTCCGTCACTGTCCTTCGTCACCCTCCGGCATATCTGGTACAGATCGTTAAATGTCCAGTCCCCGTCCGGCATGGCAATTCTTTCCTGATCCAGAATGGTTTTATTTACAAACATCAGTCTTGGTGCACATTCAAAGGGCAGTGCATATACTGCTCCCTCGTATACACCGGACCGTATCGCTGCGGTATAATATCTGTCTTTATAAAAGGACGCATCATCATTCATCCTGTCCGTCAGATCTTCGATCGCATCTGCCTGCGCAAATTCACACAGATTTTCCTCCGGCATGAAAAACAAATCCGGTGCCGTTCCCTTCAGGATCTGCTCAGAAAGCCACTCGTTGTAGTCCTCCTTCATCACCCCGCTTACATATTCGATGCGGATCCCGGGATGCTGCGATTCGTATTTTTCAATGGCATCATCCAGGATCTGATAGGAATATCCATTCTGTACCTCCCAGTAGCTGTCTGAAAATGCCCCGATCGTGATCACCGTTTCTTTCCGCAGGAATCCACTGACCGGGCTTCCTGTCAGAAACAGGATCGTGCCTGCAAGAACAAGAATGGCACATATCGTCAGGATCCTGTTCCTCTTTTTCATCTGATTTCCTGTTTCCATAGGCTATTCAAATTCCCTTCCTGCTGCCCCGGTCTGTACAGCCCAGATGGCAAGCTGTGTCCGGTCACGGAGCTGGAGCTTCTGCAGCACAGTACTTAAGGCATTCCGCACGGTTCCTTCCGAAAGGTTCAGCTTACCGGCGATCTCCTTATTGGAAAGCCCTGTTCCGACCAGTGAAATGATCTTCCACTCTGTATCCTTCAGATCCTTTGCATCTTTTTCTTCTACTGTAATGGCAATATTGGACTGCGCCATCCTGGAAAAAAGACGTACTACCTTGGATGCAATATCGCCATTGATCATAGCCGTTCCTTCATACACCTTGCGGATGGCTTCTGACAGCTCCTGCATGGAAACTCCTTTCAGCAGATAGCCGCTGGCGCCGTATTTCAGGGCATTGAAAATATATTCATCATCATCAAAGGTTGTCAGGATAATGATCTTGATATCCGGATAGTTTTCCTTGATGATCTGTGTACAGACAACCCCGTCCATTTCCGGCATCCGGATATCCATAAGGATCACATCCGGCTTATTGCTTCTGACAGACCGAACCACCTCTACTCCTGTAGAAACTGCCTCTGTCACCTCAAAATCCTTTTCACTTTTCAGGATGATACTCAGACTCTGCCGGAACAGCTCCTGGTCATCTGCGATCAATACCTTTATCATCTTCTACATCTTCTCCTCTCCCCATCTGATCGGAATTTTTGCTTCTACTGTAAAACCATTTTCACTGCTGCAGTGTAACGATCCCTGCAGCATGGAAAGTCTCTCCTCCATATGATGCAGGCCAAATCCCTTTTTCACATCCTTACAGCCGATGCCGTTGTCACTGACTGTAATGGTCAGCATCTGGTATTCCTTCCGGATATCAATTCTGATATGGTCAGCCTTACCATGCCGGATCGCATTGGTCATACTTTCCTGTATGATCCTGTAAATGATCTCTTCTTCATCCTGGTTAAATCCCTGCAGAGGATCATTACAGCTGTACTGAATATCCGTTTTCGTAGACTTTCTGCACTCCTCGATCATTTCATCCAGAGCCTTTGACAGTTCCATCTTTTCCAGTGCATCCGGCCGCAGTGCTTTCACGCTTCTTCTGACATCCGTCATACCTTTTCTGGCCACATCTGCGATCACGGCAAGCTGTTCCTTTACCGCATCAGGCGCTGCATCGATCAGCATACAGCAGGCATCCAGTCCTGCAATGATCCCGGTAAGAGTATGTCCCAGTGTATCATGGATCTCCCTTGCCAGCCGGTTCCGCTCTCTCGTCTCTGCATTCCGGATCGATTCCTCTGCATACAGCTCCAGTCTGTGATTTGCCTCTTCCAACTGCAGATTGGTCTCGTGAAGTCTCTGATTTAATTCTACAACTCTTTGCTTTTCATTGATCTGCTCCCGGATACGGAACAGGATATACGCCACAAAGGTCAGCAGATTTAAGGATACCATAACATTCCGCATACCAAGCAGCAGTGCCCTCACATCGCCTCTGTAATAATTCAGGCACATCTCAAGGGATGCTGTCTTCCACATATCCGGTACCAGATAATAATCTGCAAACAGATAGACAATCCCTATGATACCGATCAGCAGGTACTTCCATCTGGTATCCGCCAGTTTTCTTGCAACATCCGCAAGCACCAGAAGAAGGATCCCGGAATAGCTGAAATCCAGTAAATAACAGATGGAAAGTCCCGCCAGGATTTCCATTCCTGTTTTCACGAAGAAAAGAAGTTCCCCTTCCTCCCGGATCTGGAACAATAACAGCAGTACCAGATAAAAGAGAAAAACAGCAGCCGGTATCTTATATGGCATTTCCGGAACAGCTTCCACTCCTTTTAAAAATTCATGGGCAGATCCTTCCCTGATATATCCGTTTATGCTTCTGGAGATCAGGATCCCAATGGCCATGATGATCCAGAAATTCAGATTCAGCAAGTATCTGAATACTCTCTCAGATGTTTTTTTTGCTTCCTTCATCGTAACCTCTCCTACTGCCACCTGTTAATTCCAAACTCTTCCACATTCTCTGCATAGATCAGCTTCACCGATGTCAGGATCGTATCCTCTGCTTCCTCTCCATCAAGGCACCTGTAAATAGCATCCGCCGCTTCCTTTCCGATCACGGTCGGGAACTGTGCCGCTGTGGCCTCCATCTTTCCTTCATGGATCAGCTCCTTGGAATCCGGCGAAGCATCTACCCCGTAAACATCTACCTGGTCAAGCAGCCCGTTTTCGTCAAGTGCTGCC
>CACXDC010000107.1 GCA_902766365.1 uncultured Lachnospiraceae bacterium
CCTTACAGTTGATATCAAGATGGATACAGTTGCAGAGGTTCTTGGAAAGATGGACTTTGGCAGGGGCAGCAGTGCTTCTATCGTGACTGCGGACGGACGTGAGATCAATATCCAGGATGGAGAAGTGACCGATGCCCTGCTGTATCAGGGACTGGATCTTACTCCGGCAGACGGAGAAGACAGTGTGTCTGAATATGTATCTGTAGGTGGCAAGAAATATCTGCTCCTGGCAGCACCGGTCGGGGAAACTGAAATGACAGTATGTGCCCTGATCCCCGAGGCCAGTATCCTGGAAGAGGCAGCAGGTCTCAGAAATACTACGGTTATTTTCGTACTGATCGCTTCTGTTGTGGCGATCATGATCGGCATTATACTTTCGACAGATATCCGTAAGACACTGACGACGATCTCCAAGTGTATGCAGGTGGCAAGTGAAGGTGATCTGCTCGTACAGATCCCGACGAAGAAGAGAAAAGATGAGTTCGGACTGGTGTCGAAGAGCATTGGCAAGATGCTTGGTGGTGTGAAGGAACTGTTGTGGCAGGTTCAGAAGTTTGGCGGTGAGGTAGATACCTCCGCAGGGCAGGTTGCAGAGACGACCTCACAGATCCTGTCTTCCATGGAAGAAGTAAACAGTGCCCTTGGCAGTGTGGAAGCAGACGTTGCAAACCAGGCACAGGATGCAGAGGATGGCTATCAGATGATGGCAGCCTTTGGTGACAAGATCAACCGCATGAATGAGACCGTGGATTCCATGGGCAGCATGATGCAGAGTACGATCGGAAGCATCCAGCGTGGTACTACCATGGTGGATGAGCTGAAGAGAACAGCAACAGCTACCGGTGAGATCACCAGAGAACTGGTAGACAATGTTGAGAATGTAAACGAACAGAGTACAGCAATCGCAAGGATCATTGAAACGATCAGTGATATTGCGGAAGAGACGAATCTGCTTTCCCTGAATGCAAGCATTGAAGCGGCGAGAGCAGGAGAGAGCGGAAGAGGTTTTGCTGTAGTAGCCCAGTCAATTGGCAAACTGGCAGCACAGTCTATGGCAGCCGGCAGCGAGATCACAGGAATCGTGGCTTCGATTGAAGAAGCAACAAGAACTGCAGCAGAATCTGCAGGACAGACAGAGAAGAATGTAGATTATCAGATGAAGGCGCTGGAAGAAACAGTTTCCGTATTCCACGAGATCAATGATACGGTGCAGGCACTGGTATCTAATCTGCAGGGAATCACAAGTGGTATGACAGAGCTGGTTGGGGACAAGGATGATGTCCTTCAGAAGATCCAGTCGGTATCCCAGGCATCAGAGAGTGCAAGTGCTGCAACAACAGAGGTAACAGCAAGCATTTCTGAACAGGTTGAATTCCTGAAGGGTCTGACAAAGGACGCTGAAAATCTGCAGATGCAGACCAGAGAGCTGGAAGCTGCAATGTCGAAGTTCAAGATCTGAGTCAGGCAGCATAATTTAACAAAAAAGACGATCAGAGACCGGACCGTGAAAGCACGTGCCCGGTCTCTTTTTTTGAAAATGCACTAAAGTCTTTCCTGTTTTATCCGATATCTATTATGAAATCGAAATAATGGAAGGAGGACAACAGAATGCGTATTGAAGCTTATTCACAGATCCAGCAGATTTATAACACAAACAAGACAACGAAGACGCAGGGAAAGAAGAATGTGCGCCCTACTGACCAGTTGCAGATTTCCAGCATGGGCAGGGATATGCAGATTGCGAAGGAAGCTGCAAGGGCTGCTTCAGATATCAGAGAAGAAGTGACCGCTCCTCTTAAAGCAAGTATTGAGGCAGGTACTTATCATGTAAGCACAGAAAGCTTTGCAGATAAACTGCTTTCCAAATATGAAGAAATGAGGTAATCCCAGTGGCAAGTTTGATGGAAAACCTGATAGATGTACTGGATCAGGAAAGCGGAGAATATGAAACTCTGCTGGGATTATGCAGAAAGAAGACGCCGGTGATCGTATCCGGCAATCTGGAAGAGCTTACCAGGATCACGGATGAAGAACAGACTATTGCAGGCAGAGTGAACAGACTGGATCATAAACGCCAGGAAGTCTATGCCGATATTGCCAATGTAATTAACAAGGATGTTAAAACACTGAAGCTCACGGATCTGATCGCCATGCTGGAGAAGAGACCTGCTGAACAGCAGAAGCTGGCACAGACCTATGACAGGTTAAAGGCTGTCGTGCAGGAAGTGAAAAGGGTGAATGAACAGAACAGGATCCTTTTGCAGAATGCACTTGAGATGATTGAATTTGACATGAATATGCTGCAGTCCAGAAATGCAGCACCGGAGGGGGCCAATTATAACAGAGGCGCTTACAATACCGGTGAGCAGCTGGGCGTGAATTTTGGTGGTTTTGACGCCAAACAGTAAGGCGGCATTTGTAATTATATGAGGTGATAACAATGGGTTTGATGGGAAGTTTATACATCGGAGTGTCCGGATTACAGACTGGTCAGAATGCACTGAATACCACAGCGCATAATATGTCTAATATCGATACCACCGGGTATACCAGGCAGCAGGTACAGCAGGGTACCCGTTCTTATAATATCTTATCTAAGACAGCATCAGCCAATGCCTATCAGGAGACAGGACTTGGCGTTAATTATTCTCAGGTCAAACAGGTCAGAGATTATTTCCTTGATAAAACTTATCGTCAGGAGAATGGAAGAAGTGCTTTTTATGACACTTCTGTTTCGGCTATAGAAGAAGTGGAGGATCTTCTGCAGGAGCTGCAGGGAGAGACCTTTTCCGAAGGGATCCAGAATCTCTGGAAAGCAGTCCAGGAGCTTTCAAAGGATCCTTCCAATTCCGTCAATCAGGGAGTATTTGTCCAGAGGTGTAACGAATTTATCACGCGGGGCAAGGCTGTATATGAAGGTCTTGCAGAATATCAGGATAATCTGAACAACAACCTGAAAAAGGAAGTAGATACGATCAATGAATATGGTAAAAAGATCGTGGAGCTGAACCAGGCGATTCTGAGGATCGAGGCAGGAGGCAGAGAACATGCCAATGATCTCCGTGACCAGAGAAACCAGCTGCTTGATGAATTATCCGGCAAGGGGAACATCAGCTACTATGAGGATGTAGATGGCAATGTGCTGGTGAAATTTGAAGGAAATGATTTCGTAAAGGAAGATTCGATCAATGAGATCGCACTTCTGGAGGATGAGGTGACCGGGTTCTATACACCTTACTGGAAGAATCTGGCAGATACTACGAAGGATCCCATTGATATCAGTTCTGCCAGGGTTTATGACATGCAGCAGACGATCTCCACAGATACCAATACAGATATCGGATCCCTGAAGTCCATGCTGTTTGCAAGGGGAGATCACAGAGCAACCTATGAGGATCTGGCAGATGCGGATTATTATGAAAAGAATATATCCCAGTCGATCCTGATGAACGTGCAGGCAGAGCTTGACCAGCTCGTAAACAAGGTCGTAACAGGGATCAATGAGATTTTTAAGAATGCCGCTGATAAAGCTGGCAGCTATCCTGACAGCACCTATATGAGGGACAGCAAGGGCAACCCGTATCAGATCTTTAATCTGGTAGCCAATGAGACAGATCAGAATGGAGATCCTTACTTTACCATAAATAATATCATCATTAACGGGGAGATCAAACAGTCCCCATCCTTACTTGGATTTATCAGGCCGGATCAGAAGGTGGATCAGGACACAGCAGATGCATTGAAAACACTTTTTACAGAAGCTGTACATACGCTGAATCCCAAGGTACATACAAAGACAAACCTTGCCAATTATTACAATAATCTGGTATCCCAGGTGGGAAATACAGGATCAGTGCTGAAGGGGATCAGTGAAAACCAGCAGAAGACTGTAGATGAAACCTATGCGGCAAGAGATCAGGTACATGGTGTTTCATCTGATGAGGAACTCAGCAACATGATCATGTTCCAGAATGCTTATAATGCAGCCAGCCGTTATATCAACGTGATCAGTGAGATGCTGGAGCATGTGATCACAACGCTTGGCAGATAACAGAAACAGCTACAGTATAAATTACGATATTCACAAAGAGAAATAATCAGAGATGAGGTGACAGTATGCCTTCACAGTTTTTTGGATTACAGATCGCAGGTTCGGGGCTTAGGGCTTCCAACGCGGCTTTGAATACAACAGCCAATAATATCTCCAATGCCCAGACCAAGGGCTACAGCAGACAGGTGGTATCACAGGAGGCAAATAACGCCCTGCGTACCTTTACAACCTATGGATGTGCCGGTGCCGGTGTTGATACGATCGCCATTGAGCGTGTGAGAGATCAGTTCTACAACGTAAAGTACTGGGATAACAACTGCAAATATGGAGAATATCAGGCCAAGGCCTATTACTGCAAGACCATTGAGGATTATTTCAATGACAATGGAAGCACAGGCTTTAAGAGCGTTTTTGATAAGATGAGCCAGGCACTGCAGAGTGTGGTATCCAATGCCAGCAGTGATCATTCGAAGCAGACCTTTATTTCTTCAGCCAAGGCGCTGACGGATTATTTCAATACCATGTATGGGAATCTTCAGGAGCTGCAGAAGGATGTAAACCTTGAGATCCAGCAGAACGTGGATCAGATCAATTCCATTGCAGAAAAGATCGCCACATTAAACAAGCAGATCAATGTCATCGAGCTTTCCGGAACAAAGGCCAATGAACTCCGGGATCAGAGAGAAAAGCTGATCGATGACCTTTCTGAGATCGTGGATGTGGATATTACAGAGTATGACATCACAGATCCGAATAACCCGGACAGAAAGACGGGGGGAACCCGTTACATTGTGCAGATCGCAGGAGGACAGCCACTTGTAGATGCCAATGATTACAATACCCTTTCCTATACAGCAAGATCCAGCGCAGAAAAAGTGAACCAGACAGACGTGGATGGTCTGTATGAGATCCACTGGTCCAACGGCAATGAGTTCAATCTGACCAATGCAGCCATGAAGGGTAAACTGAAGGGACTTGTGGAACTCAGGGATGGCAATAATGGTACGAACTTTGATGGTAAAGTGAAAAGTGTGGAAAATGGCGGCACAAAGGTTACGATTGAAGTAACAGCCGATGACCTGAAGGATATGAAGACCTGTATGCTTTCTGATACCGGTGGACATATCAATATAGCAAATACGATTTATGATTATACATCATGGGAATACAATAATGACGGTACTTACACCTTCACACTGAAGACGAGCCCGGATACCGGACTTCCTACAACGCAGGCAGTCGGCAGGGAGGCAAAGACCTCGGAATCCATTAAATATCAGGGGATTCCCTATTATATGGCACAGATGAACACCTGGATCAGAGGATTTTCTGAGAAGGTGAATAACATCTTCACCGGTGGTGTGAATGCTTATGACGGTAAGGGATGTATTCTTTTTACAGGAAATAAAGCGACAGGCGGACAGTACACAGAGGCTGATCTTGATGCGACGAAAGGCAATGGCCTGTATGAACTGACAGCAGGAAACTTTACTGTAAATGAAGATCTTCTGAATGATGCAGGGCTTCTGGGAACCAGATCCTGGATCTCGGATGATGAGTTCCAGGGCGTGGAGGAATGCGGACAGATCAAGGAAATGATCGAACTTCTGACAAGCAAGGAGAAATATCAGTTCCGGAATGGTTCAGCCAGTCAGATGCTGGAGATGATCCTGTCGGATGTGGCACTGAACGCAAGCAATGCCAATACCTTTGAAAAGACCTATGAGGGACTGGAAAATACGATCGAGAACCAGAGAAGCTCCATATCCGGAGTAGATAAGGATGAAGAGGCAGTCAGCCTTGTAAAATATCAGAATTCCTATACACTGGCATCCAAAATGATCCAGACACTGACAGAAATTTACGACAGACTGATCCTGGAGACCGGAGTATAAAACAGGCTGCTAAAAGGAGAACATAGCTATGAGAATGACAAACAGGATCATGGAAAACAATTCCCTGTACAATATCAATAACAACAAGATCTTACAGGATAAACTCAGTACGCAGATGTCCACGACCAAGAAGCTGACAAGACCATCGGACGATCCGGTGACAGCGATCCGTGCGCTGAGACTTCGTACCAGTGTATCCGAACTGACACAGTACTATGAAAAGAATGCACCGGATGCAGACAGCTGGCTGTCCATTACAGAAGGCGCACTCAGCACAAATGCCGAGGTGCTGACAGATCTGGTCAAGAAGGCAGGCAAGGCAGCCAATAAGGAAAAGGGTGTCGAAGATCTGAATATTTTTCTGCAGGAAATGAAGACACTCCGGAATGAGTATTATTCTACAGGTAATGTAGACTTTGCCGGCAGATATGTATTTACGGGCTACCGTACCAATACCACACTGACCTTTACAGGGGAAGATGCGGCAAAGGGCGATTCCTACAATATGACAGAACCGGTGAAGCTGAAGGATTTTGATACTACAGACTACACAGATATGAGTACGCTTGCCGGGCTGACAAAGAGCAATTATAATGATGCCAAATATGATACAGTAACAGAGCAGGATGTAACAAACAGCACCATCCACAGGATACGCCTTTCCTATGACAAGCTGGACAGTGCAGCCAGTATCAAGATCGGAACGGCTACAGTTGATGCGACTGGAAAGGAAGTCTTTACGGATATCACAGGCATTGATTCCAGTACCATCCAGACAGCGGCATCAGCGGACGCAGGCTATAAGCAGATTGCGGCAGCCAATAAAGCAGGAACTTCAGCTATGGTTTATATTCCTGAGACAGGAGAGCTGCTGTTCAGTGACAATGCCTATGAAACCCTGAGTAAAGCAGTGACAGACGACACGGAGATTTCCATTAATTATACCAAGAAAGAGTGGGAAAAAGGAGATCTGAGGCCGGAGCATTATTTCAGAAGTACTGTCACGAAGGCAGATGGTACAAAGACCAAGTTCAATTTTGAAGCGGATGTGAATGACCAGGTGATCGAATATGATGTGGGATATAATCAGACGATCCGTGTCAATACCATGGCAAACGAAGCCTTTTCCCATGGTCTGAACAGAGATATCGAGGACCTTGAGAGAGCCCTCTCGTCTCTTCAGGAGATCAATGCGACTATGACAGATTTGAGCAAGCTGAAGAAGGAGCTGACAGAAGGGACTGCCGACTATGAAAAGGTAGAGAAGCAGTTAGATGCAGCGACCAAGGCTTATAATTATGCCAGGGAAAACATCCATACAAAATTTGAAAATTCCATTACCAGTATGCAGGGGTATCTGGATGACACCAATATTGCTGTTACGGACAATGGTACAAGAAGCAGCAGGCTTGCCCTGATCAGCGACAGACTGATGGATCAGAAGACTACTTTTAAGACACTGCAGTCCGAAAATGAGGATGCGGATATTGCGGAAGTAACCGTAGAACTCACCAGCTCCAAGCTGACATACGAAGCGGCACTGATGGCAACAGGAAAGATATTACAGACATCACTGATGAATTATATTTAAAACGTACCGGAGAGTACAGATAGGAGCAGCGATGAAGATCAAAACGAAGGTATTTGGAGAAGTAACGATTGATGATGATAAGGTGATCCATTTTCCATCAGGGATTATCGGATTCCCTGATATGACAGAATTCGCCCTGATCCATGATGAGGACAAGGGAACAGGATCGATCCACTGGCTGCAGTCCCTGCAGGAGCCTGCTTTTGCCATGCCGGTCATGGATCCGCTGATCGTTAAACCGGATTATAATCCGGAAATAGAAGATGAACTGCTTTCCCAGATCGGAAAGCTGGATCCCGAAGAGGTCCTGGTGCTCGTTACGGTAACAGTGCCTTCGGATCTGACAAAGATGAGTGTCAATTTAAGAGGACCGATCATTATTAATGCCGTAGAAAAGAAGGCCTGCCAGGTGATCGTGGAAGGCGAAGATTATGCAGTAAAATACCCTATTTATGATATCTTGAATGCGGGAAAGAAAGCAGGTGAATAGATGTTAGCTTTATCCAGAAAAAAGAACGAGGCATTGATCATCAACAATAATATTGAAATTACTGTCCTGGAGATCAAGGGAGAGCAGGTAAAGCTTGGCATCAGTGCACCGAAGGAAGTGCCGGTTTACCGGAAAGAGGTCTATGTGCAGATCCAGGAGGCAAATCAGGAGGCTGTCAGCATGGAAGGCCTTTCTGCACTGCAAAATCTGCTTGGCTGACCCTTAATTTTTTGATATTTATTCCGATATAAATAAAAGATAACAGAAGAAATCAGTTTAAATGGAATTGTTTACTATCACACGGAGGTGATTATCATGGCAATTGAAGCATTAAACAGTGCCATCAGCTATCAGGCACAGACGACCAAACAGGCGAAGCCTGTACAGAAGACAGTTGTAGAGGACACGGAGGTTACTACTACACAGGGTAAGGCTGTAAGCGGTGATATTGCAGCAGGAACCAAAGTGGGGGAAGCGGAGAAGCAGGACAGCCAGAGCGGACAGAATGGCTCCCAGAATCAGCAGCCCAGTAATGAACAGCTTAAAAAGGCGGTAGAGCAGCTGAATAAGAGCATGCCGCATTCGGAAGCAATCTTCGGATTCCATGAAGAAACAAACAGAGTGATGATAAAGATCGTTGACAAGGATACCAAGGAAGTGATCAAGGAGCTTCCTCCGGAAAAGACCCTTGACATGATTGCCAAGGTATGGGAACTTGCAGGAATCTTAGTGGATGAGAAGAGATAGGAGAATGTAATATGTCAATGAGAATGACTGGTATGTTTTCCGGTATGGATACGGAAAGCATCATTCAGGAACTTGTCAGCGCCAAGCAGACAAAGGTAGATACCAAGAAGAAGGAACAGACCAAACTTCAGTGGAAACAGGATGCCTGGAAGGATCTGAATACCAAACTGAAGAATCTTCAGTCCAAATATATTGCCAACATGCGTTTTTCTGACGCATACAGCAAGAAAACGACCAAGGTTTCCAACAGCAGTGCTGTCAGCGTGATCACCGGTGAAGGTGCTGTGAATGGTGTACAGTCCCTGGAAATTGACAAGCTTGCCAAGACTGCGTATCTGACAGGCGGTAAGATCAAGAGTGATAAGGAAGTAACAGCACTTACAACTCTTGGTGATCTGGATGAGACACTGGGGGATGATTTCTCAGGTGAGATCACAGTAGGAGCCGGAGACAAGCAGATGACACTGGCAATCAATAAGGATACCAGTATTTCAGCAGTTTTGAATACCATGAAGGCAGCAGGCTTAAATGCCAGCTATGATGCCGGACAGAAGAGATTCTTTGTCAGCTCCAAATCATCAGGCAAAGATGGCAACTTCAGTATCACCAGTGGTGATGCAGACGGACAGAAGGCATTACAGATGCTTGGTATTTCCTATGATGCGAATGCAGAATCCACAGGTAAGAGTGATGATGAGACTGCAGCACATTATACCAAAGGACAGGATGCCGAGATTTATCTGAATGGTGCCAAGTTCACCAACAGCACCAATGTATTTGAAATCAATGGTCTGACCTTTACTGCACTTTCTGAGACAGCAGGAGAGACCGTTACCGTGACCACAGAGCAGGATACCGATGGTATCTATGATATGGTCAAGAATTTCCTGAAGGAATATAACAATATTGTCAATGAGATGGATAAGCTTTACAATGCAGATTCTGCCAAGGGCTATGAGCCTCTGACCGATGATGAGAAGGATGCCTTATCCGATTCTGAGATAGAAGACTACGAGAAGAAGATCAAGGATGCCCTGCTTAGGAGAGATGACAATCTTTCTACTGTAAACTCGGCTTTGCAGCAGATCATGTCAGGCGGCATTGAAGTTGGTGGCAAGACCATGTATCTGCATGATTTTGGAATTGATACCCTTGGTTACTTTACCGCAGCAGAAAATGAGAAGCATGCTTATCATATCGATGGAGACCCGGATGATGGAAGTACTTCCGGCAATGCTGACAAGCTGAAGACAATGATCTCCAATGATCCGGATACAGTCATTTCCTTCTTTACAAAGCTGTCCCAGAGCCTGTATGGCAAGATGACAGATCTTTCCAAGTCAGTAGATGGTTACAGAAGCTTCGGTAATTTCTATGACGACAAGAAAATGAAGTCTGATTATGATGATTATACAAGCAAGATCAAGGAACTGGAGCAGAAGCTTCAGGATTATGAGGATAAATGGTACTCCAAATTCAGTAAGATGGAGACCGCACTGGCCAAGATGCAGTCAAATGCCAGCGCAGTAACAGGATTATTAGGAGGCTGATGACATGGCGTTACCAAATGCGTATGCCCAGTATAACAACAGCAAGGTGCTGACAGCATCACCGGCAGAGCTGACACTGATGCTCTATGAAGGAGCGATCAAATTCTGCAATGTGGCGATCGATGCTGTAGAGCGTAAGGATATAGCAAAGGCACATACCAATATCGTTAAGGTGGAGAATATTATCGACTATCTCCGGAAGACACTGGATATGAAGTATCCGGTTGCGCAGGACTTTGAGAGAATGTATGTCTATCTGGATCAGAGACTTGTAGAGGCCAATGTAAAGAAGGATGTGGAGATCCTGAAAGAGATCCGTACCCATCTGCATGCCATCCGTGATAACTGGAAGGAAGTTATGCGGATCAACAGAGAGAAAGGAAGATTATGATCGATAATTACCTGGGGATACTGGAAGACAGCCTGCATAAAAAACTTGCTGTACTTGAGGAGATCACAGCCTACAATAAACAGCAGGAAGAACTTCTGAAAAAGGATACAGTGTCCATGGAGGAACTGGATGCCAATATGGAACAGAAGGATGCCCTGATACAGAAGCTGACAGAACTGGATGAAGGTTTTGAGACGCTGTATGAAAGGATCCGGGAGCAGCTGCTTACAAATAAGGATGCTTATAAGGATCAGATCAGAAGGATTCAGGGACTGATTTCCGAGGTGACAGAAAAGGGAGTTTCTATTAAAGCCCAGGAAGCCAGAAATAAAAAGCTGGTGGAGGATTATTTCTTAAGAGAACGGAAGGAGATCCAGAAGGGAAGAAAGGCTTCCAAAACAGCGTATGGGTATTATAAGAACATGAGCGGCAACAATGTAATACCACCGCAGTTTATGGATCAGAAAAAATAATTTTGAGACCAATATACAATGAATCAGGAGAAAGGAACAGGGATTACCTGTTCCTTC
>CACXDC010000108.1 GCA_902766365.1 uncultured Lachnospiraceae bacterium
GATATCGGCAGTGCTTTACCGGAATCATGAAAGTGCCCTGCCACTCATTGACCTTCTGGAGAGGGAGGGCATTCCGTACCGGATGAAGGGGAGTGATATGACCTTCTTTTCCCATCCGGTGGTGGGTGATATCTGCGATTTCCTGCGGCTGGCCCAGAACCCCTGTGACGGAGAGGTGTTCCTGCGGATTTATTATAAAATGGGAGCGGGGATCAGCAAGGCGGCAGCACTGGAAGCCATAGAGAATAATTCCCTGAAGCGGACACTTCTGCAGGAGGTAGCGGAAGGAGAGAAGGCGACACCTTTTGTCAGAAAGCAGTGCCGGTCACTGCAGACACATTTTATCAGTCTGCAGGCAGAAGGGGCAGGCAAGGCGATCTACCGGATCCTGCATTTCATGGGCTATCAGGATTACATGGAAAGCCATGGACTTGACAGCGGCAAGGCAGAGATCCTGCGGATCCTTGGAGAAGCGGAAAAGGACAGCAGAGTGTTTCTGCGAAGGCTGCTGGAGCTGCAGGAGCTGATTTCAGCAGGCGGCAGTATGACGCAGCAAAAGCCGGAGCTTCTGCTTTCAACCATTCATTCCAGCAAAGGGCTGGAGTATGACAGGGTATTTCTGCTGGATATGGTGGAAGGGATCCTGCCCTCGATGCCAGAACCGCCTGTAAGAAGAAAAAGCACCGGATCCGGCGGGAGAAACACAGAATACGTCGCCGGAAGCCAGGGAACAGAACTGTATGAGGAGGAACGGCGTCTTTTTTATGTAGCCATGACCCGTGCCAGACAGGAGCTTTATATTTTTACCTTTGAGGATGGCAGTACTTCCTCTTTTTCCAGAGAGATATTTGCACAAAGGGCATCGGTAGTGGGAAACGACAGAAAACGGAGCGGGCCACCCTCCGGAGGGCAGCGGGTATGTACCTATGCCATGGAAGAGTATAAAGAAGGTGTTTATGTCCTGCATAAGACCTTCGGCCTTGGACTGATCCTGAAAAGAGAAGGAGATAAGGCCATGATCGCCTTTCCGGACCCGGCAGGAATGAAGACGATCTCCCTTTCGGTGGCGCTGGAAAACGGACTCCTGCGGAAATAACATTGCTTTTCAAATGACCACGGGGTATAATGAAATATATGCAGAAATGATAGTGATACTAGCAGAATGGAGGAAGAAAAAGTGAAGAAAATGGAAGAATATATCCGGTGTATTCCTGATTTCCCGGAACCCGGTATTATGTTTCGTGATGTGACAAGTGTGCTGCAGGATGCAGAGGGACTGAAGCTTGCCATTGATTCCATGATCAGATTACTGGATGGTGTGGATTTTGATGTTGTAGCGGGAACAGAGTCAAGAGGCTTTATCTTTGGTGTACCGGTTGCCTATGCTATGGGGAAGGCATTTGTGCCGGTCCGCAAGAAAGGAAAGCTGCCCTGTGAAACTGTTTCTGAGAAATATGCACTTGAGTACGGATTTGCAGAGATCGAGATGCATAAGGATTCCATTAAGCCTGGACAGAAGGTTGTTCTGATCGATGATCTGATCGCAACCGGTGGAACGATCGAAGCAGCGATCAAGCTGGTAGAGAGACTCGGGGGAGAAGTAGTCAAGATCGTATGCCTGATGGAGCTTGCAGGACTGGAGGGCCGCAAGAAGCTGGAGGGCTATGATTTTGAAGCAGTAGTTACTTATGAGGGGAAATAATCCATAGACAGAAAATTACTTTTGGATTATAATAAAAGGTAACGAAAACGATTAAGTTATATGCTTCACTGGGGGTTACATATGAAAAAGAAAAACATTTTTGTCAAATTACTTGGGGCCTTTCTGGTTCCAATTGTGATGATGATCGTTCTTGGAGTTGTATCCTATGAGACTGCATCCAAGTCAACGATGGAGAAATATGAGCAGTCTGCCGGCAGTACTGTGGTTTCAGTGGCAGAATATATGAAGCTGCTGACGCAGACGGTAGAGAGCGGCACGACAGAACTGCTTACCTCAGAGCAGGTAAAAAATTACTTTGGCCTGAATGCCAGCAGTAAGGATAAGAATAAAGAAGCAACTTCTTATAATGAAATGAAGGATCTGATCCTGAAACAGACCTCATCGACCAAGTATACGGCAAATGTGCATGAGTTTGCACAGCTTGGACGCCCGGCTTCTTCCACCACGAAGGATTCACCGACCAAGGTAGCTTTTCCGGATGAGGCATATGATGAGTTCCTGAAGAGGGAAGGCGCTGTTTTTGAAGATCCCACAGTAAAAAGTGTATGGATGGGAACCCATCCCTATATTGATGAAACTACTGGCATCACCACAGATGATTATGCATTCAGCTTTGTAAAGAGATTTACGACAGGTAAGGGATTCC
>CACXDC010000109.1 GCA_902766365.1 uncultured Lachnospiraceae bacterium
CTCTGGTCACACAAAAATAACACCGGTTAGCTTTTTCTAACCAGTGTTATTCTAACATAATGCGGATCAAAAATATATCCTTTTTATGTAATTATCTTCTGTTTTCCGTCATTCCTTCGTTCTTCTTTTCTTCTCGGAAAGGAAAAGTCCTGCCTGCTCAGTCTGCTCTCTGATGATCCCTGAAGAAAGCAATCGTTTCCTGAAGATCTGCCTCATCCTCAAACAGATCCAGTTTCTTTGCCACTTCTATGGCAAAATCCACATAACCATTTGCTCTTGCCGTGATCACCTGCTCTGAAACTGCCACATCAAGATCCGCAGCATGTGTGGAAACAATCCCCTCAAGGATACCCGCATGCTCCAGAACATCCACTCCTGCACAGATCCCTGCAAGAAGCCCTCCCTGTTTCTTCACCAGGCGGAGCATATCCCATACCTCCTGCCTGTCAATCTCTTCAATATCCCCTCCTGGAATAATGAATGATCCCACTTCTTCTGTTTTCACCTCAGAAAGCACAGCTTCCGGATGGATCATGTACCCCTCCGTTGCTCTTTTTTCATTGCCGTCCAGTGAAACAAAGAGCACCTCCTGATCTGTCACGCTCAGAAAATAATTCAAAATCGAGATTTCATAAATACAGCAGGTATTATATAAAAGTACAACGTTTTTCATAGTTTCCCCTTTCTGTCCTGTAGCACATATGACCACGTTTTTCCTGTGATCCTCTTACTTTCTGATAAAGCTCTGGTCTTCCAGCGGAACTCCCTGTTCATCAGATACATACCGCTCCACCTTCATATGCAGATCGTATTTCTCACGCAGTTTCATAATTTCATTCATCATCGGGGACGCATGATGCAGATCGATCGCCTTCTGATCTTCCCAGCTGTCGATCAGAAGCACTGTTTCAAGGTCAGAAACCGGATAAAAATAATCGTACTTCAGGTTTCCCTTTTCCTGCCTGATCCGTTCTACTGTACCACTTGCAAGCATCTCCTGTGCGAACTGCCTGGCTGCTCCCTTTTCCCCTGTATAATAAATATTCACGGTTATGCTCATTGCCTTTTCTACTCCTTCTCTGGCTTTGTATGCCTCTTTTCCCACTGCTTCCTTGTAAGATAATTGGTATGCCCGGTCCGCACTTCATTCATCAGTGGAACCGGTACTTCATTACAGGTATGATGATAAAGAAATCCTACCTTTTCCTGCACTCTCTCTGACTTGATGTTTCCCTCATAGTAACCGCACCAGATAATATTCATGCCAAGGTCTTCGAATCCATGACGGAGCATTTCTTCTGCGGCCTCCGGCATATATCCTCTTCCCCAGAATGGCTTTCCAAGCCAGTAGCCCAGTTCACATTCATCATCCTTCTCTGTCATGTCTGTATGCCCGTTCAGTTTCAGTTCAATGGCACCGATTGCTTTATCGCTTCCCTTTTCACATATCGCATAGCACTCGGCTGCGCAGAATACATTTCTGATCACCTCACGGCTCTCCTCTGTGCTTTTATGGGGCGGCCATCCTGCGATCGGTCCGACATCCGGATCGCTGGCATATTCGTACAGGCTTTCAGCATCTGTTTCTTCCCATCTTCGTAAGGTCAGTCTTTCTGTCTGTAATGTCATCATTTTCTTCTCCCTTTTTCATTCCTGTTCTCTGTTTCATTCTTTTATGCCATTTTCTATCCTTTTTTCCTTTGAATCCAGTTCTGATCTGTCAGCTAAGAACTGATCAATAGGTTTATTCCTACTAAGAATAGATTGCATACAAAACTATATATGAGAATTTCCATTTATTATATCATGAAGCATAGCTTCATGATCGTTATCTACACGCACTTTGTGCGGCAGTCTTATTTTATCATGAAGCATAGCTTCATGATCGTTATCTACACGTACTTTGTGCGGCAGTCTTATTTTATTATAATACATACTTCCACACTTTTTAATTTCTTTATCCGAAATATTCTTTAATGATCATTTCCACCTGATCAATCGGTAATGGATGATCCTTTGTTTCATAGGTAAGAATCAGGTTCACTGATGGGATAATTCCATTATCACAATATATTTTTATTTTCTGGCATGCTCTGTTCACGTAATCATAATCATCCATCAGTCCAAAATGCTCCCAGTAAAAAAATTTGCCTGTCAGCGGATGTCGAATCGTAAAATCCGGATACAACACCATATTTTCAAAGACCAGTTTATCTTCATATCGAAATGGTATTCCTGCACTGTACAACATCTTATCTATGATTGCTTCCGACTTTGATCGAAGCATTTTCCCCTGTGTTCCTTTCACAATAAGATTCTCCGGATATCCTGTATTCTTTTCATACTCAGCCTTCACCCAGTCTTCCAGCTCCCTGCTTATCAGTTGATACTGTCCACCCAGCAATCGTTCATACTCTGCATGTTTCATTATCTTTTCTGACAGATTTTCATTGGTTTCTGACATATGTATATATTTCTGACAGGCTGACAATTCTCTTTTCAGGTCTGTTCTGCGTAACTGGTGGTACTTTTTCTGTGCTAATTCCTGTGCAAGCTTTCTTTCTCTCTTTGGCAGATATACAGATTGATCTCTGTTTTTCAAATACCACTTATAGCGTCTGCTGTTTCTTGTACAGATCAGTTCACCTGCCGGCCAGTTCTTTTCCATCTCCTCTATCTGATGCAATTCCTCTTCTATGTGTCTTATCCGCTTCTTTATTTCCTGATAATTTGCAAACATATCTTCTTTTTCTCCTTTATCTTTCTCCCAGTGGGGCACCACAGCCTTTTTCCTTCTCTCTTGCCCCGCACGACCTTTATTTTCTCTCTTTTTTCTCTTTGTCTTCCTCAAGCCGGGGCATCACAGCTTCTTTCCTTCTCTCTTGCCCCGCACGACCTTTGGTTTCTCTCTTTTTTCTCTTTGTCTTCCTCTCTGCGGGGCACCTCAGCCTTTTTCCTTCTCCCTTGCCCCGCACGACCTTTATTTTCTCTCTTTTTTCTCTTTGCCTTCCTCCCGCCGGGGCATCTCAGCTTCTTTCCTTCTGCCTTGCCCCGCATAATCCCGATTTTCCTGCAAACAATTATTTTTCCTGCAAAAGTCATTATTTCCCTTGTAAAAACCAATATTTCTCCCTTCAGATCAGGCATCTTCCGCAGCACAAAACCATCAGCCATCATACCTTATTCCCCTTCCAGATACCCTTCTATCCCAAGTCTTCCATGCCGGTCCACAGTCACTGTGATCGCTCCGTAATCTCTGGTGCAGAACCACCTGGTTCCGCACTCCGACAGCCTCTCCAGTGTCTCTGCATGAGGATGTCCATAGGAATTATTTTCACCACAGGACAGGATCGCTGTCTTTGGCTTTACCACTGACAGTACTTCTTCCCCGGTGGAATTCCGGGAGCCATGATGTGCCACCTTTAATACATCTATCTGCTCCGCATTTGTTTCTGCCAGATCAGTCAACGTTCCCTGTAACTTTTCTGCTTCTGATGTCTCCTGCAATTCTCCGGCTTCCAGGCTTTTCTGTTCCAGTTTCTTCAGTTCCTCTGCCATTTTCCTCTCCTGTTCTCCTTCAATATCTCCTGTCAGCAGAAGCGATCTTCCCTGATATTCCATAAGCAGCACAGTCGAATAAGAATTGTTATCTGATGTGTAAAGGCCTCTTTCCGGATGAAGGCAGGTCATTTGAAAGTCATTGTCCTTCCTGACTTTTCCTGCATAAATATATTCCACAGAAATCTGATTTTCTTCTGCCAGATCCACAAGCTCCTGATAAGTCCCGTCCCGGACTGCTTCTGATACATCCGGTAACAGCAGTGCTCTTACCCGGATCCCCTCTTCTTTTCCAAGCGTCAGAAGCTCCCGGATCCCACTGATATGATCTTCATCCGCATGGGTCATGATCACGCCATCCACCGTGCCGATCCCCTGATATTTCAGGAAAGGAATCAGCCTGTATTCTCCCACTGCACTTTCTGAAGTACTGCCACAGTCCACCACATAATTCTGTCCGTAAGGCGTCTCCACCACGATACAGTCCCCCTGTCCCACATCCAGAAAAGTTACCTGAAGCTGTCTGCTCACAGCCCTTTCTATCCTTCCTGAAAAAACAAGAAGTCCACCTGCTGTCAGCAGGATCATCCATTTCCATTTCAGGGGAATTTTCCTTTGATAAAGAACCAGAAATAACAATATGACAAGATAAAGAATGATCAGAACAGTTCCCGGTCTTCCGGTAATGAGTACAGAAGAAGGCAGGTTTTCCACCATCTGACAGGCCTTTTCATAAATTCCAAGGATTCCCGTGATCACAAATGAAAACGGTCTGACCATCCGGAAGTTCTGCGCATCCACCGCAGTTACCATTCCGGAAGCAGATCCTGTACCTGACTGTGTCAGACTCATAAGCAGAACACTTCCCAGTATCTCTGCCTGTTCCACCAGGATCAACAGGAGCCCGCAGGGTAAAAGGAAGCTCATCAGTGGGATCACAAGCAGATTCAGGAGGGTAGCATATACCGGCATCTGATTATAAAAGCATAGCTGAAGCGGCAGGCCTGCTGCCGTAATGGCACATCCAGGAAGCAGCCATTTTTTCAAACTCTCCAGAAGTTTCCAGCTCATCCCGTACTGCCTGACCACTGGTTCTACTTTCTTTTTTTCATACTGCCTGACAACCGGTCCTGCTTTCTTTTTTCCATCCGTTCCTGGCCGAACTTTTATTTTCTTCTCACATGTCATTGCCGGAATCAGCAGTCCGATCGCCAGCACACATCCAAAGGAAAACAGAAAGCTGCTGCTGTAAAAATACCACGGCTGTTCTGCCAGGATCAGAAGTGCAGACAGGGAAACTGCCGTCAGAAGATCATATGTCCTTCCAAGCATCACCGCTGCCATCTGGATACCAAACATGATCAGTGCCCGTCTGGATGACACCGAAAAGCCTGTCATACACCCATAGCCATACATGAACAGAAAAGAAACTCCTGCACAGAATGGTACCGGCAGTGCTGTTTTCCTGAGTGCTTTATAAAGAGCCATTCCGATCAGTGATATATGGATACC
>CACXDC010000110.1 GCA_902766365.1 uncultured Lachnospiraceae bacterium
CTCTGGTATCCAACTGATCCTCGCTTTCTGCCACCTTACTTCTCCAGCGCAGGCTCAGCTTCAATCCACTGGAGGTATTCATTCCTCCCATCAGATCATTCATTTTGGATACCCAGGATGTAGACGCATTGATACGGCTGCGGATCTTACGACTGACAGTATTGGCCAGAATATCTTCAAAAAGCTCCCTGTCTCCTTGTTTAATGAGATTTTTCAATTCATCAATATCTTCTTCCAGGTGTCCCAAAAGCTGGACAAACGGTATTTTTACACCTTTATACCTTGCCTGAATATCCTGCCTTTTTGCTGCAATATCCGTTACTGTTTTTTCCTCATCCAGCTCTGCAAATAATTCAAGCTGCGTCAGTTGATAATCATTCAGAAAGGCTCTGTTTTCAAAATATACCTGATTCAGCCGGCTTATAATGCTGTCACGATCCCAGTCCTTCGCATCGGTTTCCAGATACATATACATTTTTTCGATATCCGATCCGATTTCCTCCGGTATCAGTACATAGCCCAGTTTCCACTCCGCCTCCCAGCACCTTTTCAGCCATTCCTTCTGCCCGATACACTGCTCTAACTGTTCCCGGCATTTCATCAACTGCGTCTGCAGCAGCTTTTCCTGTTCGCGGTTTTCTGTCTTTTGTTCTGCACATTTCTGAACCATCGACGGATACTCATTGATCCACTTCACACATTCATTCAATCTTTCTTTAATCTGCTCATAATCCGTCAGTAAAAGCTGCTTCTGCACAGAAGCGTACTCCTCCTGCCGTTTGTTTAATTCCCTTTGAGCCGCTGTAATATCATAACGGATCTGATCCATGTCTCCATCAAGCTGCTCCATCTGATCTCCCAGACTGCTTATGCTATATACCCGGTGAAGATAAATTTCATGCGCCGCATTTAACTTGATCAGATGGTCTTTATATTCGCCCGCCGCATCATTCGCCTGTTTGAACACAGCAAAGGTACAGTCCAGATAAAGTGCTTTTGCCAGAACAAATGCTTCTTCCTTCATTGTCCGGATCTGTTCCTTTAGGTTCTGCAGCTCATCCTCCAGGTGTTTTTCCTCCTGTTTTGCCCGGTCATATTCTCTCACTGCTTCATCCAACAGCTTCCACACCGCTCTCATGTCAGTATCAGCCGGCAGTTTTTCATATTCCTCCTTCAGCTTCTGAAGCCGAATCTCCAATAAATGTGCACATTCTCCGATCTCATTCATTTCATTCCGGAGCATTTCCATATTCCGTCTGCATTCTTCCATGCGGGCCAGACGCGCTTTTTCTCTGGCTCTGGCTCCCATAAACTGAGCCGTATAATTTCCGGATACCGTACCTGCGATCACACCCATCCGATAGGAACCATCCGGCAGTACTGCCACAATATCCTGTCCCATTTCTCGTACAGATACATCTTCTTCATATGCCACATGGCTTAATATTCCTGTGATGCGCTGATTAAAAAAGATATCATTAAGTTCCTCATTTAACTCCAGTACATCCAAAAGACTTTGATCAGCTCTTGCTCCACCGGCAAACAAATACCGGTCCTCACATCCCTCCGCAAACGCCAGCACCCGGTCTCGGTACTGCTCATCTACAATGACCGCATCCAGGATCCCCATCTGCAGTAATGCCTCCTCCAGACGGTTCTGTGCTTCCTCACTCATGTCGGTTCCAAACTCGATCACTTTATAAAATTCCTGATAAGGAATTCCCATCTCATCCAAACGCTGCCTGTTCTTTAATACAGCTTCACTTCGAACCGGTTCCGGCTCTTTTTTATCCTCCCATTCCTGCAGTTGTTTTTCCAGTTCCTCATAAGCAATTTTCTTTTCTTCCTGTTGCTGCCTCTTTCCATCCAGTTCTTTTCCCAAAGCCATCTGCTGTCCAAGATATTGGTCACTGACTTTTTCACGAATTTTTGCAAAATCAGAATCCCCGCTATAAGAGTCCGCAAACCGGCTTATTTCATTTACAAATTCTTTGGATAAATGAAACTCCTGATTGCTGTCACTCCATTGGTACAGCTCTTCCTTCCACTCATTTTCTGCCTGTACCAGCAGTGTTTCCGCTTCATTCTGCTTCTTCCAGCAGGCATCCACTTCCCTTCCCTTCTGTTCCCATCTCATGGTCAGCTCATCTGCCTGTCTGTCCAGCAAATTGGTCTGTTCTAATATGTGAAAGGCTTTCTCAATCTTTTCCTTTGTGTCACAAAACTGCTTCTGCAGAGTATCGAATTTATATTCCTGTTCCAATTGCTGCAAAAATTCATCTTGAAAAAAACCATGTTCTTCAAATGCCATATCCTCTGCTTCTGACTGCATTTCCTCCAGCAACCGATTCATTTCCCGGCTTTTTTCATATTTCCGGTCCTCTTCTTCTTTTCTTTGCTCCTCTATTTCAATGTATCTCTGTTTTTTCGTTTCCAGAAATTGTTCTTTCTCCTTAACGGTATTTTGATAATCCGCGATCTCCTTTTCCAGTACAGATTCTCTTTTTTTCAGGTTCAGTGCATCACTGCTCTTCAATGTTTCCTGTTCCTTCTGCATGGAAACATTTTTTGCCGCCATCCTGTCAAGCTTTTCC
>CACXDC010000111.1 GCA_902766365.1 uncultured Lachnospiraceae bacterium
CCACGCTCCATTCTCTGCTTATAACACTCAGCACGGAGCATGTTATTTACGGAAAAGCACGCTCCGACATCCCTCAGCAGATCAATATATTTCAGATCCAGCAGCCAGTCCGCATTGTTGACCACGATCGCTGCATCTTCGCCAAACTCAATAAACCGCTCCATCTGCTTTTTGAAGCATTCGCAATTATGCTGTATGGTTTCCGCATTCATCATGGAACGCATATCAGTTCTTCCAGACGGATCCCCGATAAACCCGGTTCCGCCTCCCAGCAGTACGACCGGCTTATTTCCTGCCATCTGCAGTCTCTTCATCAGACAGAGAGCCATGAAATGTCCCACGTGAAGTGAATCTGCTGTCGGATCAAAGCCAATATAAAATTTCGCTCCGCCATGGTTGATCAGATCTCTGATCTGCGGCTCATCTGTTACCTGGGCAATCAGTCCTCTTGCCTGTAATTCTTCATAAATCTGCACGATAATATCCTCCTGTACTAAATAACATCTTCCACCGGACTTCCTGCCTGCGATGAACAGAACCGGTTCTTCCGAGGTCTTTTCGGCTTCATTCAGGAAAACTCCACCGGGTCGTTCTTTCATATGCATGGCAGCTCAAAAAAGCCCCGGTTCCATGTTACTGGAAGCAGGGCTTTTACGTAAGTTACAAAATGTTACAAGTGTGTCATTTTTAAATTATTCCAGATATTTCAGCAGATCTGTCGGCAATGTCCGCTTGATCAGCCGCTGCAGCTGCTTTTTATCTTCCTTCATCCCATGGGACATCCACTCAATGATCATGTCTGTGCCGCCACGGGCTGCGATCTCTATGGCAAACTGCATTTCCGGTGTCCGGATATCTGCCTTTTTTTCGAGAAGATATTTTTCATAGGTACGCTTTGTACTTTCTATGTCATAGTTCCGGAGGCCATTCACATCCATGCTCGAATACGCATTGACCAGAATATCTGCTTTATCCTCGCAGATCTCAAGATACCGGAACAGTGCGGTATCAAAATCCTGTCCGCAGATGATCTGTCCGAAGGTCTCATCAAAGAAACCCTTGAAATAATAATCTGCCAGTTCATACTTATCCGCAAAATTACGGTAAAAAGTCTTCCGGCTGAGAGATGCTGTTTCCACGATCTCAGAAACCGTGATCTTATCCAGCTGCTTTCTGTTTAATAATTCTTCTATTGCCAGAACAAGTTTTTCCTTCGCACGCATGAACTGTTTTCCTCTCTCTTTATGCCAGCTTCCAGCCTGCCGCCTTTTCTCTTGCATTCAGGAACTCTTTGTACAGACCTTCTGCACCGGCAAGCTGCTCGTGAGTACCCTGCTGCTCAATATGGCCATGGTTCAGTACCAGGATCTGGTCTGCATGACGGACTGTCTTCAGACGGTGGGCGATCATGATAATGGTCTTGTCATGGGTCAGCGCCTCAATGGCTGCCTGCAGCAGATCTTCATTTTCAGGATCCACGCTGGCTGTTGCCTCATCCAGAATGATGATCGGCGCATCCTTCAGGATCGCTCTCGCTATGGAGATACGCTGCTTCTCACCACCGGAAAGGGAACCGCCTCCCTCACCGACTACTGTCTGATATCCATCCGGAAGCGCTTCGATAAAGTCATGACAGCATGCTGCCTTTGCAGCAGCTACTACTTCTTCATGGGTCGCATCCGGCTTACCGAACTTGATATTATTTTCAATCGTATCCTGGAACAGATATACATTCTGAAATACCATGGAGATATTTTTCATCAGACTGTCCAGTTTGTATTCCTTGACATCTGTTCCGCCGACTGTGATCTTTCCGCCATCCACATCCCAGAACCTTGCGATCAGGCTGCACATGGTCGTTTTACCACCACCGGACGGACCAACCACAGCCGTAGTCGTCCTGGACGGGATCGTAAAGCTGACATGATTCAGGATTTTCCTTGCACCAGTATCCTCGGAATAGGAAAAGCTGACATCCTCGAAAGTTACCGCTGCACTCTTTGGCGCTAAATCTTTTCCTTCAATATCCATAACCGGTGTCTTGTCGATCTCATCTGCCGTATCCATGGATGCTGCGAGCATCTGCAGATTATCAGACATATTTCCGGCACTCTCCAGCTCCTGATAGATCATAAAGGAAACGATCAGCATCAGAATACACATGGGAAGTGTCAGAGTACCGTTTTTATAAAAGATCAGGGAAGCCACCAGGATCAGCACTGCAAAAAGACGGACGATCAGCTGTCTGACTGCCATCCACGGTGCAACTGTTTTCGTCAGCTCAAGTGCCCTGTCGCAGCTCTCCTTTACATTCCTGATCACTGCCTGGTCATTGTCCTTCTCAAGCCCATAAGACTTTACAACACTCATGCCCTGGATATATTCAAGGACTGCCTCGACCATATTTTCCTGCGCTTCCTGTCTCTTCGGGCCGGTTGCCGCAGACGCTCTCGTGGATAATTCTGTCACAACCAGGTACATCAAAATTCCTGCAAGTGCGATCAGTCCGATCCTCCACTCTACAACAACAACGCCAAGCGTCAGGGCAAAGGTATTCAAAAATCCACCAATGATGATGACCAGACAACGGGAAGCGTTGTTTTCCACATCTCCCAGAGTAGTTGTAACTACTGCTGTGATATTTCCAAGACTCCTGTCATTAAAATATCCCATCGGGATATACCTGAGTCTGTCACCGATATGGACACGTTTCTCTGCCACCATGAAATAACCTGCCTCTGTCTCATCATTTACAGAGAAATAAAAGCATACCATGCGTCCAAGAACAGAAACCAACAGAATACCAAGGATTACCCATATATTAACAGAAGTCTGACTGCTCAGTAAAGCCTCTGCCGCATACAGCAGCGCACCAAACTGAAGCGCAGTGAATACAGCACCGATAAAGGCAACCACGATCGCTCTTGTCAGAACAGTTCTTTTTGAACCCGAAAACCGGAATATTTTCTTTATGATTCCTAACATTATGC
>CACXDC010000112.1 GCA_902766365.1 uncultured Lachnospiraceae bacterium
TGAGCATTCAGAGAAATATGTGATATCAAAGAAAGCAGAGCTCTGGTCCGCTGACAATGAGGAGTTCCTTTATCTTGTAAGTATTCCGCATCTGACGATGGAGCTTTATCAGAAATGGAGAGATTATATCCATGAAGATGGCATGAGCCGTATTCATGTGGGACCGGGACATATGGCGTCTTATATTACCCCGGTTTTTATCTGTGATACCTGTGAGGAAGAGGCAAGAAGGGCATTGAAGAAATGCCGCATTTACAAAAGTTTTCATTTTTCGCTGCATGGCTGGGCAGATCATCATACCGCACTGGTAGAGCTGTCAACAGGACAGATTGACGCAAATGCAGGCGGCAGACATACGGCGAAAATTTTGAAAAAAGTACTATATTCAAAAAAATCGAAGGGAGATAGGTAATATGAATTCATTAGTACTTCTGATCATCTGCGTTGCCATCCTTGGACTGGGATATGTATTCTACGGTGGCTGGCTGTGCAAACAGTGGGGCGTAGGTGAAGGAAACAATGAGACACCGGCTCATACCATGGAAGATGGTGTTGACTATGTACCGGCGAAAGCACCGGTTCTGATGGGACATCACTTTTCATCTATCGCAGGTGCCGGCCCTATCACAGGACCAATTGGTGCAGCTATGTTTGGATGGCTGCCTGTAACACTCTGGATTCTTGTAGGAGGTATTTTCTTTGGTGGTGTACATGACTTTGGTGCACTGTTTGCATCTGTCCGCAACAAAGGTATGTCTATCGGAGAGATTATTTCCGCAAATATGAGCAGACGTGCAAAGAGATTGTTCATCATCTTCTCTTATCTGACACTGATCCTCGTTGTAGCTGCTTTTGCATCTATCGTAGCATCTACATTCGGAGCAACATTTGATGAGAGTGGAGCAGTAGATATGGTTAAGTCTGCAACACCTGCATCTGTAGCCATGATTTCCTTACTGTTCATCGTTGTCGCTATCGTATTTGGTTTCTGCGTATACCGTAGAAATATGCCCATGGGTATTGCATCTGTAATCGGTGTGCTTGCTATTGTTGGTATCATGGCAATCGGTATGAACTTCCATCCCATTTATCTGTCTACAAAGACATGGATGTGGATCGTTGGTCTTTACATTGCGATCGCTTCTGTAACACCGGTATGGATCCTGCTTCAGCCCCGTGACTACTTAAGCTCATTCCTGCTTTATGCAATGCTTGCAGTAGCAATATTTGCTGTTGTTGTCGGACATCCTACATTTGATGCAAGCTTCCCCGCATTTGGCGGATTTGCAGTAGACAATGGAAATGGTACCCAGTACTTATTCCCTGTACTGTTTACAACAGTAGCCTGCGGTGCGATCTCCGGTTTCCATTCACTGGTTTCTTCAGGAACCACATCCAAGCAGCTGGATAAGGAAAAGGATGCTAAGCCCATCGCTTACGGTGGTATGCTCCTTGAGTGTGTACTTGCAGTTCTGACTCTTTGTGCAATCGGATATGCATACAAGTGGAATGCAGCTAACCCGGACAATGCACTGGTTGGTGCAACAGCAATCTTCGGTGGTGGTATTGCCCACATGGTAGATGATGTGATCCCCGGAAGCTATGCAGTTCTGAATTCCTTACTGGTATTAACCTATTCAGCATTCTGTCTGACATCACTGGATACAGCAACACGTCTTGCACGTTTCATGTTCCAGGAGTTCTGGCTTGAGCCCGGACAGACAACAAAGGATGTTAAGGAAGGATGGAAGAAGGTAATGGTTAATCCTTACTTCGCAACAATCCTTACTGTAGTTCTTGGTATTCTTCTTGGTATGACAGGCTATGCGAAGATCTGGGGTCTGTTTGGTGCTGCTAACCAGCTCCTTGCAGGTATCGGACTTCTTGCAGTTGCAACATGGCTTGGTAATGCAGGAAAGAACAATAAGATGTTCCTGATCCCTATGGCATTCATGATCGTAGTAACGATCTGCTCACTGGCTCTGACTGTAAAGAACCAGATCGGAATTATTTCCGCAGGCGGTGCTGACTGGGGTCCTTATGCACAGACAATTCTTGGTATTCTGCTGATCGTGCTGGCTGTAGTCCTTGTTATTGAGGGTGTACAGACCCTGAAGAATCAGAAGGCAAAGAAAGCAGCATAAGAAAACTGAATTTAGCTGATCAGAGGGCAGGACAGCCGACAGGCTGTTCTGTCCTTTTTATACCGGTGAAAATATGTACGAAGTGGCAATTACATATTGAAAAAATGCAGGTAACATACTTATAATAGGAATATCTACCTGCAAAGCAGGGAATGAGCGAAAGAGGAGAGAGTGCGGAAATGAAATTACTTGAGGAACGCATCCGGAAGGATGGAACAGTAAAGGCAGGCAATGTATTAAAGGTAGATTCTTTTCTGAATCACCAGATGGACATTGATCTGTTCAACGAAATGGGGAAAGAATGGGCGCGTTTATTTGCAGACTGCCCGATCACAAAAATCCTGACAGTGGAGGCGTCCGGTATCGGTATTGCCTGTGTGGCTGCCCAGCATTTTCATGTACCGGTGGTATTTGCCAAGAAAACACAGTCTTTAAACATTGACGGAGAGGTGTATACGACCAAGATCCAGTCATTTACCCATAAGAGGGTATATGATGTGATCGTTTCCAAAAAATTCCTGAGCCCGGAGGATCATGTCCTTATTATTGACGATTTCCTTGCTAATGGCTGTGCACTGGAAGGCCTGATCGAGATCGTACAGAAAGCAGGTGCTACAGTAGAAGGAATCGGCATTGCCGTAGAGAAAGGCTTCCAGAAAGGTGGAGACCTGATCCGCAGCAAAGGTGTCAGACTGGAGTCACTGGCAATCGTAGAAAGCATGGATGCAGAAACAGGTGAGATCACCTTTCGCTAAAATATAACAAATTTTGAACCTTCTCTTGACAAGGGCAGTTACAGATGATTATACTGACTATTGTTGAGAAAAGACGGACAATGGGGTTGTATGGAAAGTCATACTGCCCTTTTTACGTCAGGTATGCAAACACCCCAAGAGGGAAAACAGGAGGAGAATTATGAAAAAGAAAGTCGTAAGTTTACTTGCAGCTATGGCTTTGACAGTTGTTACACTGACTGGATGTGGTTCTGCCGCAGCAGATACAACTGACACCACTGCAGAAGAAACAGAAGGCACAGAGGAGACAGCAGACACAGAAGCAGATGCATCTGATGCAGCAACAGAGGCAACAGAGGGTGCAGACATGTCTAATGTAAAGGCAGGTTTTATTTTCCTGCATGACGAAAACTCTACCTATGATCTTAACTTCTTAAACGCAGCAAAGGCAGCTTGTGAAAAGCTTGGCGTTGAGTGCGTAACAAAGACAAACATTCCGGAAGGACAGGAGTGCTACGAAGCAGCATGTGAGCTGGCAGATGCCGGATGCAACTTCATTTTTGCAGACAGCTTTGGACATGAGGATTACATCATTGAAGCAGCTAAGGAATATCCTGATATCCAGTTCAGCCATGCAACAGGAACCAAGGCACATACAGAGAATCTTTCCAATTATCATAATGCTTTTGCATCCATTTATGATGGACGTTATCTTGCAGGTATTGCGGCAGGTAGGAAGCTTAATGAGATGATCGACAATGGTGATATCACAGCAGACCAGGCTAAGATCGGTTATGTTGGAGCATATACTTATGCAGAAGTTATCTCCGGTTATACCTCTTTCTTCCTTGGCGCACGTTCTGTATGCCCTACAGCAACCATGGAAGTAACCTTTACAGGATCCTGGTATGATGAGACAGCAGAGAAGGAAGGCGCTAACAAGCTGATCGAGGATGGATGCGTACTGATCAGCCAGCATGCAGACTCCATGGGAGCTCCTACTGCATGTGAAACAGCTGGTGTACCTGATGTTTCCTACAACGGAAGTACAGCAAGTGCATGCCCTAACACATTCCTTGTATCCTCCAGAGTAAACTGGGAGCCTTACTTCGAATATGCCATGACCTGTGTTGCTAATGGAACAGCTATTGACACTGACTGGTGCGGAAATCTTGAAACCGGTTCTGTAGAGCTGTCCGAGCTTGGAAGCTGTGCAGCAGAAGGTACTCAGGAAGCTATTGATGCAGCCAAGGCAGATATCATTGCAGGTAATCTGCATGTATTTGATATCTCTACATTTACTGTAGATGGTAAGACACTTGACAGCTATGAAGCAGATATTGATACAGATCCTGATTATACACCTGATCATGAAGTAGTACTTGACGGATATTTCCACGAATCTGGAGAAGGATTCCGTTCAGCACCTTACTTTAATGTACAGATCGATGGAATCACCCTTCTGGATACAGCATTCTAACAGGGCCATTTGATTGACTTTTGAATGATTCAGAGGGCGGCGCAGCGAATTTCGCCGTGCCGCCCTTTTTCTATTGTTATACACAGGGATATGCCGGTGGCAGAAAAGAAGGATGGCAGGGAAGCTGAAGTGTGTGATAATAGAAAAAGGGCGGAAAATGATGCAAAAGACTCGAAAGGGGATAGAAGATGGAAACCAAAACAGCCGCAGTGTCAATGAAAAATATTACCAAGACATTTGGCCCTGTAATTGCCAATGATAAGGTGAATCTTGATATTTACAAGGGAGAGATCTTATCGTTACTTGGAGAGAACGGAAGTGGAAAGACAACTCTGATGAATATGCTTTCAGGTATCTACTTTCCGGATGAGGGACAGATCTTTATCAATGGAAAGGAAGAAGTGATCAAATCCCCTAAGGATGCACTAAAGCTTGGGATCGGTATGGTACATCAGCATTTTAAGCTGATCGATGTACTGTCAGCGACAGAAAATATCATTCTCGGACTTCCTGGTAAGCTGAATATCAAAGAGGCTTCCAAAAGGATCGAAGATATCTGTAATAAATATGGATTTGAAGTAGATCCCAGACAGAAGATTTACGATATGTCTGTTTCCCAGAAGCAGACAGTGGAGATTGTCAAGGTACTTTACCGCGGGGCAGATATCCTGATCCTGGATGAGCCGACTGCAGTTCTGACTCCACAGGAAACAGAGAAGCTGTTCCATGTTCTCCGTAAGATGAGAGATGATGGCAAGGCAATCGTGATCATTACCCATAAGATGCATGAGGTGGAATCTCTTTCTGACAGGGTGGCAGTACTGCGGAATGGACAGTATATTGGCAGTATGATGACCAAAGATACCAATGTGACAGAAATGACCAATATGATGGTTGGACATGCTGTTACACTGAATATCGAAAGACCGGATCCGGTAGATCCAAAGCCACGTATAGAAGTGGAAGGTCTTACCATACGGAATGAAGACGGGATCCTGAAACTGAAAGATGTTTCTTTTACTGCAAACAGTGGGGAGATCCTCGGTATTGCAGGTATTTCCGGCTGTGGACAGAAGGAACTGCTGGAAGCGATTGCAGGTCTGCAGGTGACAGAATCTGGTAGGATCAGTTATGTGGAAGAAGATGGCACGAAGGAAGAACTGATCGGTATGGATCCGAGGAAGATCGCAGAAAAGGGTGTATCCCTTTCCTTTGTACCGGAAGATCGTCTTGGTATGGGACTTGTTGGCAATATGGATCTGACTGATAATATGATGCTCCGTTCCTTCCGGAGGGGACACAGCCCGTTTACCAACAGGAAATCACCAAGGAAGCTGGCAGAGGATGTGGTAGAGAGTCTGGAGGTAGTAACACCGGGTATTACGACTCCCGTCAGAAGGCTTTCGGGTGGAAATGTACAGAAGGTACTGGTCGGACGTGAGATCGCTTCAGCACCGACAGTGCTGCTTACTGCTTATGCTGTGAGAGGACTTGATATTAATTCTTCTTATACGATCTATGATCTGATCAATGAGCAGAAAAAGAAAGGTGTAGCTGTCATTTTCGTCGGAGAGGATCTGGATGTTCTTCTCGAACTTTCAGATAAGATCCTCGTACTTTGTGGCGGTGAAGTGAGTGGCATTGTAGATGCCAGAAATACAGATAAAAATGAGGTCGGCATGCTGATGACCAGAGTAGGAGGCAAGGAAGATCATGAATGAGAAAAAGAGAGAACCACTTTTTCATATTGTGAAAAGAAGTGCGCTTCCCTGGTATCAGGCGCTTCTGATCCGTATCGCAGCCATTGTGCTGGCACTGATCCTGTGTGCTGTTATCACAACGATCACGACAGGCATTAACCCGATCCAGGTGTATGAATCTATTTTTGCAGGTGCATTTGGCAGTGCAAGAAAGACATGGGTCACATTGCAGAATATTTCCATCCTGCTTCTGATTTCGCTGGCACTGACACCGGCATTTAAAATGAAGTTCTGGAATATCGGAGGAGAAGGTCAGGTACTGATCGGAGGTCTTGCAGCTGCAGCGTGTATGATCTGTCTGGATGATAAAATGCCGGGTGGGCTGGTGATCTTATGTATGGTACTTGCCAGTATTGCAGCCGGTGCAGTATGGGGATTTATCCCGGCTTTCTTTAAGGCTAAGTGGAATACCAATGAGACGCTCTCCACGCTGATGATGAACTATATTGCCACACAGCTTGTTGCCTTCTTTACGATCGTATGGGAGGTCCCCAAGGGTTCCGGTAAGATCGGTATCATCAATCAGGATACCAATATCGGATGGCTGCCGCAGGCATTTGGATCCAAATATCTGCTGAGTATCATTGTAGCAGTTCTTGTTACTTTATTTATGTATGTTTACCTGAATTTCAGCAAACAGGGATATGAGATCGCAGTTGTCGGTGAAAGTGAAAATACAGCGAAATACGTAGGAATCAAGGTAGAAAAGGTTATTATCCGCACCATGCTTTTATCTGGTGCGATCTGCGGACTGGTAGGACTGCTTTTAGTCGGAGGGATCAATCATACCGTAACAACAACGATCGCAGGCGGACAGGGCTTTACCGGTGTTCTGGTATCCTGGATGTCCAAATTTAATCCGCTTACCATGGTATTTTCCAGTTTCCTGATCATTTTTATGGACAGAGGAGCCAGTGAGATCTCTACAAATTTCGGACTGAATCATTCCTATGCGGATATTCTGACCGGTATTATCCTGTTCTTTATCATCGGATGTGAATTCTTTATCACTTACAGACTGCAGTTCCGTAAGAAAGCAGAAAAGGAGGAACAGTAATCATGTGGAATTTTTTACTTGCCTTTATACCAAGAGCAATCGTTCAGGGAATCCCGCTTCTGTATGGCAGTACCGGAGAGATCATCACAGAAAAGTCAGGTAACTTAAATCTGGGTATTCCCGGAGTTATGTATGTGGGTGCGATCAGTGGTGTTATTGGATCTTTCTTTTATGAAAGATCAGCAGGAAGTGCAGAGGCAATGAACCCTTTTCTTGCGATCCTGATCCCCATGCTTTGCTGTCTGATCGGATCCATGCTGATGGGACTGTTATATTGCTTCCTGACAGTAACTTTACGGGCAAACCAGAACGTGACCGGTCTGGCAATGACGACCTTTGGTGTTGGTTTTGGAAACTTCTTTGGTGGTTCCCTGATCAAGCTGGTTGCCAGCGATGTTCCGTCTATCGCACTTTCTGCAACCAGCAGTTATTTCAGCAAGTCCCTTCCGTTTGCAGGAAAGCTTGGCTGGTTTGGCAAATTGTTTTTATCCTATGGATTTCTGGCATATCTTGCAGTGATCATTGCAGTAGCAGCGTCCTATTTCCTGAATCATACCCGTGCGGGACTGCACCTGCGGGCAGTGGGAGAAGGACCAAATACCGCAGATGCGGCAGGGATCAGTGTAACAAAGTATAAATATCTGGCAACCATAGCGGGATGTATGATCGCAGGTCTTGGTGGTCTGTATTATGTCATGGATTATGCCTGTGGTGTGTGGTCAAATGATGCTTTTGGTGACAGAGGATGGCTTGCTATCGCTCTTGTTATATTCACCATCTGGCGTCCTAATGTCAGCATATTTGCTTCCTTCCTGTTTGGTGGCCTTTATATCCTGTATCTGTATATCCCGACAGGAATGGATCATATGGAGTATCAGGAATTATATAAGATGATCCCCTACGTGGTAACGCTGGTAGTACTGGTTGTAACCAGTATCAGGAGTAAGCGTGAAAGCCAGCCGCCGGCAAGTCTTGGACTGGCGTACTTCAGAGAAGAAAGATAACATGGTAAAAAAGCTTCCGATATACGTGTGATGCACGCTGCCGGAAGCTTTTTTTAGAGCAGGGATACCTGTTTAGAAAAAGTTTAAAAACAGAATGGAAAATCTTTAATACTCTTTTTTATGATGGAAAAGAGGTGACAGCTATGAAAAACACAGTAAAAAGACAGATCTTTACAACAAATGCGGCGGCAGTGCTGCTTACACTTGCCATTATGATCGCCCTGAATGGAATCCTGATCGCAGGCTATTTTGAATCTGTGGAAAGAGAATGGGAAGATTCCCTGGAAGCCATGGATCCGGAGAGCGGGATCGAAGATGTCCTGGAAGAGTGGACGATCCATAAGAAATCTTTTCTTGTCGTGGCAGTCCTTGATGTGGCAGTGTGCGGACTGATCCTGGTGGTCGTAAGTACAGTATTTACCAGGCGGCTTACCAGACATATTATGGAGCCTCTGCAGGAACTGGAAGAAGGGGCAAAGCGGATCCGCAGCAATGATCTCTCAGAGAAGATTGATTATCAGGGAGACCTTGAGTTTGAACTTCTTTGCAATACCTTTAATGACATGCAGCAGCATCTGCAGGATGAACAGGTGAAAAATGCAAAATATGAACAGGCAAGGGCAGACATGATCGCAGGGATTTCCCATGACCTCAGAACACCGCTTACGGCTGTCAGAGGTACGATCAAGGGGCTTCTTGACGGTGTGGCGGACACACCACAGCAGAGAGAAAAATTCCTTAAGGTGGCCTATCAGAGAACGGAAGATATGAACAGTCTGCTCAGCCATTTATTTATGGTGTCCCGTATGGAGACAGGGGATATCCCACTCCATATGGAGGAGATCGATCTGCAGGAGTGGCTTCCGGCTTACATAAATGAAAAAAGAAGCATGACTGGAGAAGATATAAGTATCACCTTTACAAAGGGAAACGTGGATAATAGCCGGATTCTCGCTGACAGGGAACAGTTAAAGCGTATTTTTGACAATCTGCTTGGAAACAGTATAAAATATGCAGAAGTGAAGCCGCTGGAGATCCATATTGCCCTTAAGGAAGAGTATGCCATACAGGATGAAAGGAAATGGATCACGGTGAGTTTTGCGGATAATGGTATCGGAGTGAGGGAAGATCAGCTTGCCCATCTGTTTGAAGAGTTTTACAGGGGAGATGAGTCCAGAAACCGCAAGGAAGGAAATGGACTTGGACTTTATATCGTAAAATATCTGATGCAGGCATTTGGAGGAAGTGTGGCTGCAGAAAACAGAGATAGTCTTACAGTGTATCTTACTTTTCAGATGAAGGAGAAAGAACAGTAATATGAAAAAGATACTGATCGTAGAAGATGATGAAGATATCAGCATGATAGAAGAAGCTTATCTGCAGTCGGCAGGATTTCAGACAGAGATCGTTACAGATGGAAATCTGGTGATGGGGGAACTGCATAACAGTCAGTATGATCTTATTCTTCTGGATCTGATGCTGCCGGGGAAAAACGGGTATGAACTATGCAGGGAGATCAGAAAAGAATATACGATCCCGGTGCTGATGGTTACGGCAAGAACAGAGTCGCTGGACAAGATCCGGGGACTTTCCCTTGGGGCTGATGATTATATTTCCAAGCCCTTTGATCCTGCAGAACTGGTTGCAAGGGTGAATGCGAACTTAAGACAATATGAAAGGATACGGGAGAATCTTCAGAAGGAAGAGCAGACACAAAAGGAGCCTGAGGAAATCACAGTCGGGGATCTGCGGATCCTGGTGAACAGCTGGAAAGTCTATAAGAATGGAGAGGAGATCAGATTCCCAAACAAAGAATTTGAACTGTTGAAATTCCTGGCAAGTAATCCCAATATTGTATTTTCCAAGGAGCAGTTATTCGAAAAAATCTGGGGATATGACTATGTGGGAGACAGTGCGACTGTCATGGTACATATCAACAGGATCAGGGAAAAGATCGAAGAAGACAGTAAGAATCCCAAAATACTGGAGACGGTATGGGGTGCCGGATACCGGTTGAATAAATAAAGGATTGTTTAGGAATTGTTTAAAAGAGAACCTTCTGTTTGTTTATGAGTGGCTGTTATCATAACAGCAGTAAACAGGCAGGAGGTTTTATTATGTTGACAAAAAGTATTGTAAAGAACAGCTTTTATGGATTCTGTATGGCACTGGCTGACAGTGTGCCGGGTGTATCTGGAGGTACAGTCGCCTTTATTATGGGGTTCTATGATGATTTTATCGGATCCATACATAGCATGGTATTTGGAAGCCTGAAGGAAAAGAAAAGGGCCTTTCTTTATCTCATAAAGCTGGGAGCAGGCTGGGTGATCGGTATGGCGCTTGCTGTGCTTCTGCTTTCCTCATTATTTGAAAGTCATATTTACGCAGTAAGCTCATTGTTTATCGGACTGGTGGCAGGATCTTTCCCGGTGATCCTCAGGGAGGAAAAAACAGCGGTAAAGAGCTGGAGGCAGGGGCTTCCCTGTGGAGTAGCAGGTATGGTCATAGTGACAGGTATTACGTGGCTGAATGGAAATATACCGGCAGGAAGCATGGATCTTGGAAAGCCGTCTGTTTTACTTTTTGTAAGGCTTTTCCTGATCGGACTGGTGGCAATTTCTGCCATGTTTCTGCCGGGGATCTCAGGATCGACACTGCTTTTGATCATGGGAGCTTATCTGCCAGTGATCGCAGCAATCAGGGCTACACTTTCCCTGGATCTGGCTTATATACCGGCACTCTTTTTCTTTGGACTTGGGATACTGGCAGGGGCAGCTACAGTAGTAAAGGGGATCCGGATCTGCCTGGAAAAATACAGACCACAGGCCATATATGCGATCCTTGGCATGATGGCAGGATCATTCTATGCGATCATAGTGGGGCCCACAACGCTGGAAGCCAGGCAGGCGGCTATGGATCTTCATACCTTTCAGCCAGTTGCCTGTCTGGCAGGCGGACTTCTGGTTGCGCTGATGGAAATCATGAAGGAAAGAGGAAAAAAGAATGGAACTCGAAATTCTTAACCTGATACAGACAATACACACACCGTTTCTGGATAAGCTGATGGTTTTCATCACCAGCCTGGGAAACAGAGGGATGGCTTGGATATCTGGTTATAAAGTGGATCGAAAGGAGAAAGAAAAATGGCAATCGTAATTATACCGGCATATCAGCCGGATCATGAACTGGAGAAAATAGCAGATCAGCTCTGGCAGTGCGGCAACATGACAGTAGTTGTAGATGATGGGAGCGGAGCAGCTTATCAGGAGATCTTTGAGAAAATACAGGATATCAGTGTGGTACTTCATCATAAGGAGAATCAGGGAAAAGGAGCAGCCATAAGAACAGCCCTTCATTACATTCACAATGAGGTATGGGATCAGGATGTGATCGGAATTATGGATGCGGACGGGCAGCATCTGACTGAGGATATGCAAAAGCTTCTGAATGAGGCAGCCAGATTTCCGGGGGCACTGATCCTTGGTGTGAGAAAGTTTGGCAAAGGGGTTCCGCTGAAATCCAAAGTGGGAAATGCGATGGCAAGTGCACTGTTCTGGCTGATCACAGGAAAAAAGGTTTCTGATACACAGACAGGACTGCGTGCCTTTGATATGGCGCTTGCAGAAAGGTTCCGGCACATACCGGGTGACAGATATGAATATGAAATGAACATGCTGACAGAAAGCTGCAGAACGGGAATACCGGTCAGGGAAGTTGAGATTCATACAATTTACCATGATAAGAGAAATTCCTGTTCCCATTTCAGACCGCTGCAGGATGCCATCCGTGTGCTGAAGGCAGAAGTGTCCGGAAGAAGGAAGATGGCAGGAGGTGTAAACCATGGTAAAAAAGTTATTATGGGGCATGGCTGATCTGACTGCAGCAGCGCTGATTCTTTTTCTTATATGGTATGTGAACTATCAGATCCCGCAAAAAGGAGTCAGTGCGAAAGTGATGGAACAGACAAGGAGTATTGAACAGGAAAGGGCACTGCAGGAGCTTACAGAAGGAAGTACCTCAGGTCAGGGACAAAGCACGGGAGCAGTGCAGGATGGAACTGGAGGCACAGGAATGCAGAGCGCAGTACAGGATGGAACTGCAGGTGCAGGAATGCAGAGTACAGTGACAGGCGGAGAGTCAGACTGGCATGAGAAATTTAAGGATAAATTTTCAGATACGGTGATCTCCACAGTGGATTCCTACAAAAGCCCGGATCTTTCCATACAGCTGTCCTACTATCAGTATGATTCAGGCATACTGGATCATACCTCATCCGGTAAACATGAAAAGTATGGAACCAGGATCGCCTATACCATTGCAGATATCTATGTAGGGAACATTGACTGTATTCAGACAGCTTTTGCACAGGATACCTATGGAACCGGATATACAGAGAAACTGACAGATATGTCGGCAAGAATGAGATCGGTACTTGCCGTAAACGGGGATTCCTACAGCAACAATAAGCATCAGGATAATGGAACGATCATACGAAATGGTGTGATCTACAGGAATAAGGCGTCGGATGCGGAAACCTGTGTGCTGAACAGGGACGGCACCATGGATATTTATGCACCGGGAAACATTGACCGTCAGGAACTGATACAGAGAAATGCCTGGCAGAGCTGGGTATTTGGTCCAAGTCTGCTGGATGGAAATGGAAAGGCAAAGAAAGATTTTATTACCTGGAATTATATCACCCAGTCCCATCCAAGGACAGCCATCGGATATTATGAGCCGGGACATTACTGCCTGCTGCTGGTGGACGGCAGGCAGGACAGTTCCAGAGGAATGTTCCTGACAGAAATGGCAGCGGTGTTTGAAAAGCTTGGCTGTCAGGCAGCCTATAACCTGGACGGCGGGCACTGTTCCTTTATGACAAAGGGAACAGAAGTCGTCAGTCATCCTTATAAGCCGGAGCATGAGATAGAGGATGGCATTTTTATCATGGATACCAGTGTACAGATAGAAAATCAGAAACAGATCTGACGGAGAAACAGAGATGAGTTTTGGTGGAGAAACAAAAATGAAGTCTGACGGAGAATCGGAAATGAAATCCGATGAGAAAATGAAAACGGGTTCCACCGAAAAAAAGGGAAAGAAGGAAATAATATGAGAATGATCAGAGAGGCATTATTACATGTATGTGTGGTCTGCAGCTTATGCTGCATGATGGCAGGGATCCTGGATTATTACAATCCCTATATGGATTTTGGAGGGCATATCCTGATACTGAAATATGTACTGTATATTGGGGTGATCCTGCTGATGGTGTGCCGGAGAGGGACAGATCTGCATCAATTAAAAAGAAAAAAGAAAATTATTGTTAAAGTTTGATAAAATCGAGACTGTAATAAGAAAAATATGGTAGAATAGGAGAAATTGAAAGAGAGAGGGGCAAAAGGATGAATGAAATAAAAAAGCCTAAGAAACCATTGATTTTTTATTACACACTTGTACTGGTAATCATAATTCTGATCAACTCCCTTCTGGTTCCCTGGATGGCCAAAATGCAGATCAAGGAAGTGGATTACGGCACTTTCATGACCATGACCGATAATAAGGAGATCGGAAAGGTAGAGATCCAGAGCAATCAGATCCTGTTTACCAATAAGGATGAATCTGTTATCTATAAAACCGGGGTGATGGAGGATCCGGGACTGGTAGAGAGGCTGCATGATTCCGGTGCGGAATTTGCCAGTGAGATCGTAGAACAGACATCGCCGCTATTGTCATTCCTGCTGTCATGGATCCTGCCGCTTGTGATATTCTTTGCCATAGGGCAGTTCCTGAGCAAGAAGATGATGGACAAGGCAGGGGGCGGAGCCGGTTCCATGATGTTTGGTATGGGCAAGTCCAATGCCAAGGTCTATGTACAGTCATCAGAAGGCATTAAATTTAACGACGTGGCAGGAGAGGATGAAGCCAAGGAAAATCTGACAGAGATCGTAGAGTATCTTCATAATCCTGAGAAGTATAAGGAGATCGGAGCCTCCATGCCAAAGGGTATCCTTCTGGTAGGCCCTCCCGGAACCGGTAAGACCATGCTGGCCAAGGCGGTGGCAGGAGAAGCAAATGTTCCGTTCTTCTCTATTTCCGGTTCTGAGTTTGTAGAGATGCTTGTCGGTATGGGAGCAGCCAAGGTAAGGGATCTGTTCAATCAGGCCAAGGAAAAGGCGCCCTGTATCGTGTTTATTGATGAGATCGATGCCATCGGTAAGAAGCGTGACGGCAATATGGGCGGCAATGATGAAAGAGAGCAGACCCTGAACCAGCTTCTGACAGAGATGGATGGTTTTGAAGGAAATAACGGTGTCATCATCCTGGCAGCGACCAACAGACCGGAATCTCTTGATCCGGCACTGACAAGACCGGGAAGATTTGACAGACGTGTACCCGTTGAACTTCCAGACCTTAAGGGCAGGGAAGAGATCCTTAAGGTGCATGCAAAGAAGATCCGCATTGCGGAGGATATTGATTTTAACAAGGTCGCAAGGATGGCATCCGGTGCGTCCGGTGCAGAACTTGCCAATATCGTAAATGAGGCAGCACTCCGTGCCATCAGGGACAACAGAAAATATGCAACCCAGTCCGACCTTGAGGAAAGTATAGAGGTTGTTATCGCCGGTTATCAGAAGAAGAATGCGATCCTGACAGACAAGGAAAAATGGACCGTGGCTTACCACGAGATCGGACATGCCATGGTGGCAGCCCTGCAGACACATTCCGCACCGGTACAGAAGATCACGATCATTCCAAGAACCTCCGGAGCCCTTGGGTATACCATGCAGGTAGAAGAGGGAAATCATTATCTGATGACAAAGGAAGAACTGGAGAACAAGATCGCTACGCTGACCGGCGGCCGTGCAGCAGAGGAAGTAGTTTATAACAGTATTTCCACAGGTGCTTCCAATGACATAGAACAGGCAACCAAGCTGGCAAGAGGAATGGTCACCCGTTATGGTATGACAGATGACTTTGATATGGTGGCACTGGAAACGGTGACTAACCAGTATCTGGGCGGGGATGCATCCCTTGCCTGCTCACCACAGACACAGGCACTGATCGATGAAAAGGTAGTAAGCCTTGTGAAGACGCAGCATGAAAAGGCAATTTCCCTGTTAAAGAATAACAGGAAAAAACTGGACGAACTTGCAAAATTCCTTTATGATAAAGAAACAATCACAGGAGAGGAATTTATGGAGATCCTGAATAAGGAGCAGCAGTGATATGCAGAAGGTACTGCGTTTTGAAGAGGCCTATAAGGCAGAAAAGATCATAGACAATATGGCGCTGCAGAAGGGTGTGCTGAAGGATTATCTGGAAAAGCGCAGGACAGCGGCATTTGAATCCTATGTGAATTTTAATCTGTGCAGTTTTGATTTTTATGATGTAGACAGTACTCTGGTAGATACCGCCAGAGTACTTCTGTATCTTGACAGGGAAGATCTGATCATTTTCTGTGAGGATGAAAGAACCTGTCAGATCATGGAAAAACTTTTGCCGGAGGCGGCAGAGGATAAAGAAATAGCACTTCGCGGATTCTTTGCGACACTCCTTGAGAATGATATGGATTTTATCGATAGCTGGGAGGATTCCATTACTGAGGCTGAAGATCAGGCTCTTGCAGGGGATACAAAGGACTATCTTGGAAAGATCATAGAGTACAGGAAGGAGCTTCTTCGGCTGAAGCGGTATTATACGCAGCTTCAGGTGATCTTTGATGGACTTTTGGATAACGAAAACGGACTTCTTTCGGAAGAAGCACTGAGACATCTGGGTATCATAGACAGTCGTATTGACCGCTGCTACAGAGGCGTTCTGAACCTCAGGGATTATGTGACACAGATGAGAGAAGCCTATCAGTCACAGATCGATATTGAGCAGAATTCACTGATGAAATTTTTTACGCTGATCACGGCGATCTTCCTGCCGCTTACCCTGATGGTAGGATGGTATGGCATGAATTTCAGGAACATGCCGGAGCTTGCCAGCAGATATGGTTATCCGGTATTTATCGTGGTCAGTATTCTGGTCAGTATTTTCCTGATCCGGTATTTCAAAAAGAAGAAATGGCTGTAAGGTGATATCACCTTACAGCCATTTATGATTTTATCTCAGATTAGTTTCAGATGGAGTCGTTCTTATTTCACATCATTTTTACTTTCCTTACCGGCAGCATAGGTAAGTGCGTTCTCCAGAGTTGTTTCAGCAATCGCTTCCAGCGCTTCTCTTGTGAAGAATCCCTGATGGGAAGTGATCATAACGTTCGGGAAGGAGAGCAGTCTTGCTGTGGTAGAATGCTCCAGGATCTCATCGGAACGGTCTTCAAAAACATTCCTGGTTTCTTCCTCATAAACATCCAGACCAACGCCGGCAAACTTATGCATACGGATCCCTTCGATCAGATCATCTGTTTTGACGAGGGCACCTCTTGAGGTGTTGACAAGGATCACACCATCCATCATTTTTTTGATCGTTTCGATATTGATCAGATGATAGGTGTCATCTGTCAGCGGGCAGTGAAGGGAGATCAGATTACTTCCTGAGAGGACCTCATCCAGGGAAACATATGTTACAAAATCCTTTAAGTCCGGGTTTGGATACATGTCATAGGCAATGACCTTCATGCCAAAACCATGGCAGATCCGGCACATGGCAGCACCGATCTTTCCGGTACCGATGATGCCGGCGGTCTTTCCGTGGAAGTTAAAGCCCATCAGACCGGCAAGGCTGAAATCATTTTCACGCACTTTGTTATAGGCCTTATAGAGTCTTCTGTTGCAGGCAAGAGCCAGTGCCATGGCATGCTCGGCAACAGCTTCCGGAGAATAATTGGGTACACGCATGATACGTATGCCAAGTTCGGCAGCCTTCGCAGAATCTACGTTGTTAAATCCGGCGCAGCGCATCAGTACAAGTGAAACACCCTTGCTGTGCAGGATCTCAAGGGTCTGTTCACCTACGTTTGAACTGACAAAGGCACATACAGCATCGAAGCCTTCTGCGAGGGAGGCAGTACGTGGATCGAGATCATATTTGATATATTCAATTTCAATTTCCGGGAACCGGGAAAGAGCTGCATCGAAGGACTCTTTATCATAGCTCTTGGTATCATAAAATAAAATTTTCATGGTAAAACCTCCTTATATCATTGTAACCATTTTGAAATGGTTCATGCGCTTGTTATTTTTCTTTTCTGATCATTATTATAGCATGTGTTAAAAAAATAACAATATGTTTTAGAAAAATTTTAGAATTGATCTGACAGATGAAATTCAGGCGGATGAAATTTGACGGGAGGGTATCTTGCGGATCCCCGTAGAATCAGATACAATACAGAAGAAATCAAAGAAGCAGAATTATGTGAAGAGAAAATTTCGAATTGCGGATGCAGACAGAAATACCGGGACAGGATAATAGAAACAGCAGGGATTGGGTGATCAGATCATGGATAGGCAGGAAGCAGAACAGTATTTATATTATGCCATGAATATCGGAGAACTTCTTCTGGAAAACGGAGCAGAAGTAGGACGGGTAGAGGATACCGTAAGGAGGATCTGTCTGGCGGGCGGAGCAGAGCGGGCAGATGTATTTTCCATTACCTCCAACATGAGTGCTTCTATTTATGGGAAAGAATTTGGAAGCTGTACCCAGACGAGAAGGGTACTGAATACGGTCAATGATTTTCACAAGCTGGAGGAACTGAACTGTTTATCCAGAAAGATCTGTGAAGAGGGTATGACCTTTGAAGAAATGGATGCAGAGATTGAGAAGATACGGAAGGAGCCAGGATATTCGTTCTGGTGGCTGGTATTTGATTATGCACTGGTGTCAGGAAGCTTCTGTGTTTTCTTTGGTGGAAATGTAAGGGACATGATTGTCTCAGCGCTGATCGGTGTGCTGCTTAAATTCCTGATGACTTTTATGCAGAAGACGGCAGCCAATCATCTTTTTAATGCGCTGATCTGTTCGGCAGTAGGAGGCTTTCTTGCCAATCTTGCGGTATTTGCATCGCTTGCAGATCATGCGGACATGATCAGTATCGGCAATATCATGCTGCTCATTCCGGGCGTTGCTTTTACCAATTCTCTGCGGGACATGTTCTCAGGAGATACGATCACAGGGCTGATCCGGTTTATGGAGTCAATTTTGCTTGCCGTGATCATTGCACTTGGATTCAATATTGCGGGATTCTATTTCCGATGATCTGCCCCTGGCAGGATCCTGACGGAAGAAAGAGTTCCAGAGATGAGGACGGGATGAAGGAGAAAAGAATATGAAGGAGATCATACAGCTTCTGATGGCAGGAGCAGGATCACTGGGATTTGCAATTTTATATAATATACGTGGGAAAAAGCTCTGGGTGATAGCTATTGGCGGAATCGCTGCCTGGGGTGTATATCTTCTGACACAGCAGCTTACCGGCAATGATTATGCCAGCAGCTTTACAGCCTGTGTGGCACTGACCTTATATGCAGAAGTGATGGCTATTATATTCAAGACGCCAGTAACCGTATTTCTGGTATCGGTGGCAATTCCCCTGATACCCGGTGCACCGCTGTACCGTGCCATGAACAGTCTGATGCATGGCAATGTAGAGGCATTTGCCAGGGAAGGAACCTATGCCTTTTTATTTGCGGCATCCATGGCGGCTGGAATCACACTGACAACGCTGGTGTTCCGCACCATGCGGGCCAAGCGTTACCACAGAAGACATCTGTAATTGCCAGTGCAGGACAGACAAAGCCACAGCCTGCCAGTTCAGCAGAGAAGAGGCAGGAGAAGCTGTCAGCACGGTTGCACATAAAAATCCCCTTTCGTCAGATTTTTTGTCTGGCGAAAGGGGATTTCTTCAGCTGACATCGTCAGTCAGTTCCTTACAGCTCTCCACGATATTTCTCTTCACAGTATTTGCAACGGTAGATTTCCCTCTCTTCATCAGCAAGAACAAAGATGTGGGGCAGTCCCTGCTCAATGGAAGTGATACATCTGGGGTTTTTACAGTGAATGACATTTTTGATCTCTTTTGGAAGCTCCAGCACCTTTTTATCTACGATCTCTCCGTCTTTGATCACGTTTACGGTGATGTTGTGATCGATAAAGGCAAGGACATCCAGGTCCAGCATATTGATATCACATTCTACCTTCAGGATATCTTTCTTTCCCATTTTATTGCTTTTGGCATTCTTGATGATAGCAACGGTACAATCCAGCTTATCGAGCTGCAGATGGTGATAGATGGCAAGACTTTTCCCGGCTTTGATATGGTCAAGCACGAAGCCTTCTTCAATTTTTCCAACGTTTAACATAACAGATGTTCCTCCCTTTTTATAATGAAGCGGTATCGATATCAAGCAGTGTCAGGATCAGTGCCATTCTTACATAGACACCATACTGCACCTGTTTGAAATAGGCAGCTCTCGGATCATCGTCTACTTCAACAGAGATCTCATTTACTCTTGGAAGAGGATGGAGAACGATCATGTCAGGCTTTGCCAGCTCCATTTTGGACTGATCCAGTATGTAGAAATCTTTCAGGCGGACATAATCTTCCTCATTGAAGAAACGTTCCTTCTGTACTCTTGTCATATATAGCAGATCCAGTTCACCCATGACATCCTCAAGACGGATCTTTTCTTCATAGGGAATGTTCTTTTCCTTCAGCATGTCTGTGATATAATCCGGGATACGGAGCTCTTCGGGGGAAATGAAGAGGAAGCGGATACCGGGGTATCTGACAAGGGCATTGATCAGGGAATGCACGGTACGGCCAAATTTCAGGTCACCGCAAAGCCCGATCGTGAAATCAGACAGGCGTCCCTTCAGGGAACGGATCGTCATCAGGTCAGTCAGTGTCTGGGTAGGATGCTGATGACCGCCATCACCGGCATTGATCACAGGGATGGAAGAGTGGCTGGCAGCAACCATGGGTGCACCTTCCTTGGGATGACGCATGGCACAGATATCAGCAAAGCAGGAGATCACACGGATCGTATCGGAAACGCTTTCGCCCTTGGAAGCGGAAGAGAAACCGGCATCAGAAAA
>CACXDC010000113.1 GCA_902766365.1 uncultured Lachnospiraceae bacterium
AGAAGCAACAATAGCGATCGTGGCGTTTCGGGCAGGTAAGAGGGAGAAGTGTATTCCTGAGTATCAGGAGAAAGGAATCACAGCAGAAGGGCTTTATCATCCGCTGTTGAAGAAACCGGTAACCAATGACATTAATACCGCTGACTGCGTGCTGATCACGGGATCCAATGCTTCTGGAAAGTCTACTTTCCTAAGAACGGTTGCCATCAATGTTCTGCTGGCACAGACTGTTCATACCTGCATGGCAAAAGCGTTTTCAGCACCATGCTACAGGCTGTATACTTCGATTTCCATCAGTGATGATCTGCTGAATGGGGAAAGCTCTTATGTTGCAGAGATCAGGGCATTGAAGAGAGTGATGGATGCAGCAGAAGCCAAGGGAGCGCCGGTTCTTGCATTTACAGATGAGATCCTGCGGGGAACCAATACTGTAGAACGGATCGCAGCCGCAGCACAGATCCTGAAATATTTAAAGGATGAGGGAGTAATTTGCTTTGCTGCAACACATGATATAGAACTGACGGTGCTTTTGCAGAATGAATATCATAATTATCATTTTGCGGAAGAGGTGAAAAATGGAGAAGTCATATTTCCGTATCAGTTGAGAGAAGGGCGTGTCAGATCAAGAAATGCGATCAGACTGCTTGCAGGGATGGGATATGACAAAAAAATAACAGAACTTGCTGAAAAGATGGCTTCTGATTTCCTTGAAAAAGGAGTCTGGTCATGCTAAAATAAGAAACAGTTGAGAAAGGCGGTAGGCATGAATAATCTGATTTTATTTTTTAATTCCTTTATGTCTTATTTTTTGTTATTGCTTCTGATAGCAGCAATCGTTGGGGTGGCGATCTTCATCGGCATTAAACTCCGTAAAAGTAAAAATGAAAAAGAAAAGGACGTACAGGATAATGTACAAACCCCTTAAAAGTGTTCAGCCAATGAACACTTTTTCTATACTATACGTGTACACAAAAGAGCGGAAATGATGGCTCTCTGACAAAAATGTGTACAGGAAAAGAGGAAAGATATGCTTGACTTGCAGGTAGCAGACAGAATGAAAGAATATGAGGAAGGGATCTTCCAGCTTCTGGATGAAAAGAAGGCAGAAGTAGAAAAAACAGGAAAAAAGGTATATAACCTTTCCGTTGGTACGCCTGATTTTCCACCGTCAGAGCGCATTATGAAAGCTGTAGAAGAAGCAGCCAGAAAACCGGAAAACTACAAATATTCCCTGAAAGAGATCCCGGAACTGAAGCAGGCACTGATAGAGCGTTACCGGACAAGATACCAGGTAGAACTGAAGGAATCTGAATTTACAGCCGTTTACGGATCACAGGAAGGAATTGCCCATATTGCGCTGGCATACTGTAATCCGGGAGATGTTGTACTGGTTCCGGATCCGGGATATCCAATCTTTTCCATAGGGCCATCCCTTGCCATGGCAGATGTAAGAACCTATCCTCTGCTGAAAGAGAATGATTACCTGCCAGATCTGAAAGGAATGGATCCTGAATTATTAAAAAAGACAAAGATGATGATCGTTTCCTATCCGTTAAACCCGATCTGCAAGATCGCGCCGGACAGCTTTTATGATGAGCTGATTCCCTGGGCAAAGAAGAATAATATTATTATCGTTCATGATAATGCTTATTCTGATATTGTATATGATGGACACGTTGGTAAGTCTATCCTTTCTCATGAAGGGGCAAAGGATATCTGTGTAGAATTTTATTCTCTGTCAAAGAGCTTTAATTATACTGGCGCAAGAATGGGATTTCTTGTAGGAAATGAATTCCTGGTACAGACATTTAAGAAACTCAGGTCACAGATTGATTATGGTGCATTTCTTCCGGTGCAGTACGGTGCGGTAGCAGCCCTTACCGGCAGTGATGAGGAAGTAAAGACACAATGTGCTGAATATCAGAAGAGAAGAGATGCGCTCTGCAGCGGACTTCGTTCGATTGGCTGGTATATCGAGGACAGTGAGGGCAGTATGTTTGCCTGGGCAGCCGTTCCGGAAGGCTATACGGATGATGTCAGCTTTGTTATGGAACTGCTTGAAAGGGCAGGTGTCTTATGTACACCGGGGAGCAGCTTTGGTAAACGGGGAAAGGGACATGTACGCTTTGCACTGACCATGCCTGTTGAAAGGATCAAGGAAGCGGTAAAAGCGATTGAAAACAGCGGTATGATCAGGAAATAACAGATTAAAGGGGGATGAAAGCAACAGATGAGTATTGAAACAGAGGAAAAACTGGAGGCTTCTGCACTGGATGAAGCATACAGACCAAAGAGAGATGTTAAGGTCATCAAAAAGGATGGCAGCCTGGAAGCGTTCCATGTACAGAAGGTCATTGATGCGGTCGGAAAGAGTGCTTACCGTGCCCTGACCAAATTTACCGAAGAGGAAAAAAAGCATATCTGCCAGTATGTGATCGATAAGGTAGATGAACTGGAAGAGGACAGGATCCCCATTCCGATCATGCACAATATTGTAGAGAGTGCCCTGGAGGATGTGAAGCCTATTGTAGCAAAGAGTTACCGGGATTATCGTAACTATAAGCAGGATTTTGTAAGGATGATGGATGATGTCTATAAAAAGAGTCAGTCCATTATGTACGTTGGTGATAAAGAAAATGCCAATACTGACAGTGCACTGGTTTCCACCAAGAGAAGCCTGATCTTCAATCAGTTTAACAAAGAACTGTATCAGAAGTTTTTTATGACCACAGAAGAGATCCAGGCATGCAGGGACGGCTACATCTATGTCCATGATATGTCTGCAAGAAGAGACACCATGAACTGCTGTCTTTTTGATGTGGCAAGCGTACTGACCGGTGGCTTTGAAATGGGTAATATCTGGTATAATGAGCCAAAGACACTGGATGTTGCCTTTGATGTGATCGGTGACATTGTCTTAAGTGCAGCCAGCCAGCAGTATGGTGGTTTCACGGTTCCGGAAGTAGATAAGATCCTGGAGCCATATGCAGAAAAGACTTATCAAAAGAGCCTTGAAAAGTATAAAAGACTTGGAATTGATGAAGAAAGTGCAGAAGCAGAGGCTTATGCCGATGTAAAAAGAGAGTTTGAACAGGGATTCCAGGGCTGGGAGTATAAGTTTAATACAGTAGCCAGCAGCCGTGGCGACTATCCCTTTATTACGGTAACAGCAGGAATCGGAACAGGCAGATTTGCAAAGCTTGCTACGATTTCCCTGTTAAATGTCCGCAGAAAAGGACAGGGAAAGAAGGACTGCAAGAAGCCGGTGCTTTTCCCCAAAATCGTATTCCTTTATGATGAAAATCTTCATGGTCCCGGAAAGGAGCTTGAGGATGTGTTTGAGGCAGGGGTGAAATGTTCTGCCAAGACCATGTATCCTGACTGGCTTTCCCTTACTGGAAAAGGTTATATTGCCAGCATGTACAAGCAGTATGGAAAGGTGATTTCTCCCATGGGCTGTCGTGCTTTTCTGTCTCCCTGGTATGAGAGAGGCGGTATGCACCCGGCAGATGAAAATGATGTGCCTGTATTTGTGGGAAGATTCAATATCGGTGCCGTATCCCTGCATCTTCCGATGATCCTTGCCAAGTCAAGACAGGAAGGAAAGGACTTTTACGAGGTTCTGGATTATTACCTGAACCTGATCAGACAGCTTCATATCAGAACCTATGCTTACCTTGGGGAAATGAGGGCGTCCACCAATCCGCTTGCTTACTGTGAAGGGGGATTCCTTGGCGGGCATCTGAAGCTGACAGATAAGATTAAACCAATCCTGAAAACAGCAACAGCAAGCTTTGGTATTACTGCATTTAATGAACTGCAGGAACTTTATAATGGGAAATCTCTGGTGGAAGATGGAGCATTTGCACTGGAGGTACTGGAGCATATTAACGAAAAGATCAATGAATTTAAAGAAGAGGATGGTAATCTCTACGCCATCTACGGAACACCGGCAGAGAGTCTCTGCGGTCTTCAGGTGAAGCAGTTCCGTGCCAAGTATGGCATTATCGAGGGCGTTTCAGACAGGGAGTATGTATCCAACAGCTTCCACTGCCATGTGACAGAAGATATTACACCAATCCAGAAACAGGATCTGGAATACCGTTTCTGGGAATTATCCAATGGTGGTAAGATCCAGTATGTGAAGTATCCCATTGATTATAATATAGAAGCGATCAAAACACTGATCCGCAGAGCGATGGAAATGGGATTTTATGAAGGGGTAAATCTTTCCCTTGCCTACTGTGATGATTGTGGACATCAGGAACTGGAAATGGATGTATGTCCCAAGTGCGGCAGTAAGAACCTGACAAAGATCGAGAGAATGAATGGTTATCTTTCTTATTCCAGAGTACATGGAGATACCAGGCTGAATGAAGCAAAAATGGCAGAAATTTCAGAAAGGAAGAGCATGTAGGGAATGAGATATCACAATATTACCAAAGACGATATGCTGAATGGTGACGGCCTTCGAGTTGTATTGTGGGTAGCAGGCTGTTCCCATTGCTGCAAGGACTGTCAGAATCCGATCACATGGGATCCCAATGGAGGCATTCCCTTTGATGATGCTGCAAAGCAGGAGATCTTTGACCAGCTTGATAAGCCCTATATTTCAGGGATCACCTTTTCCGGAGGAGATCCGCTGCATTCAGCAAACCGGCTGGAGGTGCGGAACCTCATGGCTGAGATCAGGGAGAAATATCCAGATAAGACAATATGGCTTTATACCGGAGATCTCTGGGAAAATGTACTTCATTATGCCATGATGCAATATATTGATGTGCTGGTTGACGGTGAATTCATGACAGATAAGAAGGATGTGAAGCTTCTCTGGAAAGGAAGCAGTAACCAGAGAGTGATCGATGTACAGAAAAGTTTAAAACAGACAGATCCGGTGATCCCGGTTCTGCATTGTGGAGATTACAGCTATGGAAACCATTAAAATTAAATATTTTACGGATAAAATTGAAAAACTGACCTATATCGATGGCAAATCCGACTGGATCGATCTGCGGGCTGCAGAGTCGGTGGATCTGAAAAAGGGAGATTTTAAATTGATTCCTCTTGGTGTTGCCATGGAGCTTCCAAAGGGCTATGAGGCGCATATTGTTCCCAGAAGTTCTACCTTTAAAAATTTCGGGATTATACAGACCAATCATCAGGGTGTTGTGGACGGTTCCTACTGTGGCGATAATGATGAGTGGAAAATGCCGGTATATGCCATGAGAGATACACACATTGAGGTGAATGACAGGATCTGCCAGTTCCGTATCATGGAAAATCAGCCAAAGATCCAGTTTGAAGAGGTAAAAGCACTCACGGGTGCTGACAGAGGTGGCTTTGGCACGACAGGAAAACAATAAATAACAGGAAGATCAGTATAAAAAGACTTCTTTTACCACATAATGGTGAGGTAATCAGTATGTGCGTAAAAGGAGTCTTTTTTATGGATATTAATGGAATTGATAATCTGAGAGAGCAGAAAGATGCCATGACTTCTTCTCTGAAAGAAAATATGGATTTCCTGAACCGGAAGCTTGATATCGACAAAAATTTCGATCTGGTATACCGGGTGATCCAGATCGGAGGAAGGGAAGCCTGTATGTATTTTGTGGATGGTTTCTGTAAGGACGAGCTGATGCAGAAAATGCTGCAATATTTTATGGATATCAAGCCGGAAGAGCTTCCGGAAAACGCCCATGAAATGTCAAAAAAATGTGTTCCCTACGTGGAGGTGGATCTGCAGTCCGATTTCAGCCAGATTATTTATTTTATCATGTCCGGGGTATTTGCACTTTTTATTGATGGATATGATCAGTGCCTTCTGATCGATTCCAGAACCTATCCGGCAAGAAGTGTTTCTGAGCCGGAGAAGGATAAGGCACTCCGCGGTTCCAAGGATGGATTCGTGGAAACAATCGTATTTAATACAGCACTGATCCGAAGGAGGATCCGCAGTACCAATCTCAGAATGGAAATGTTCCATGCGGGCAACAGCTCCCAGACGGATATCGTACTCTGCTATATGGAAAACCGGGTAGACCAGAAATTCCTGGAGCAGATCAGGAAACGGATCCAGAATATTAAGGTGGATGCCCTGACGATGAATCAGGAGAGCCTGGCAGAGTGCCTTTATCAGAAAAAATGGTATAATCCTTTTCCGAAGTTTAAGTTCACAGAACGGCCGGATACAGCATCAGCGCAGATTCTGGAAGGTGATGTGGTAATACTGGTGGATAATTCTCCTTCTGCAATGATCACGCCAACCTCGATCTTCGATGTGATCGAGGAAGCCGATGATTATTATTTTCCGCCAATCACGGGAACGTACTTACGTCTGACACGGTTTCTGATCGCTATCCTGACTTATCTGCTGACACCGACCTTTCTTCTTCTGACACAGCATCCGGAATGGATCCCTGCAGGGTTTAGCTTTATTGAAGTCAAGGATACGGTCAATATACCCCTTGTCTGGCAGTTCCTGCTCCTGGAACTTGCGATTGACGGTCTGAGGCTTGCAGCGGTGAACACCCCCAATATGCTGAGTACACCATTAAGTGTCATGGCAGCACTGGTGCTTGGTGAATTTTCTGTCAATAGTGGATGGTTTAACTCTGAAGTCATGCTGTATATGGCATTCGTAGCGATTGCCAATTATACGCAGGCAAGCTATGAACTTGGTTATGCGATCAAATTTATGAGGATTCTGGATCTGATCCTGACAGCACTTTTTGGTATATGGGGATATATAGCATCCCTGCTTGTGATGGCAGTGGCGGTGGTTTCCAATAAAACAATTTCCGGAAAGAGTTATATTTATCCGTTATTTCCGCTGAACCTGAAGCGGCTTGCCAGAAGATTTATCCGATACCGGCTGCCGGGAGCGAAGGAATAGGAAGCTGCAGAAAAGATAAGACAAAAGGAACAGAACATTTGCACAGGACAGTAAGATGATTCTCCCTGTTCGTGCAAATGTTACATAGCAAAAAGACGAAATTTTACTAAAAACATAAAAATGTACAGGAAAATGGATAAAAACACGTGTAAAATGTTCAGAGTGCATAAAAAACCCCCTCCAATAAGAAAGAACCACCCCTTACCTGGGTAAAACTGCTTTGCTATACTCATATCATAACAAATCGAGAGAAAGGAAAGCTAAGATATGAGCGAAAAGGAAATAATCGTATCCATGAAGGATATATGTAAAAGCTTTCCGGGAGTAAAAGCACTTGATCATGTTCAGTTTGAGCTTTGCTCCGGTGAGGTAATGGCGCTTCTTGGTGAAAATGGAGCAGGTAAAAGTACACTGATGAAAATATTGAGCGGTGTATATACGAGAGATGAAGGATCTCTTACCATATTCGGAAAAGAATATGGCGATCTGAATCCGAAGCTTGCACAGGAAGTTGGTGTGGCGATTATCCATCAGGAACTGAACATGTGCAGGCACTTATCTGTTGCAGAAAATATTTTCCTTGGCAGAGAAAAGAAGAACGGGATTGTTCTTGCCAATTCGGAAATGGAAAAGGAAGCGGCAGCCATCCTGGAGGAATTAAAGATCGATCTTGATCCCAGACAGGTTGTAGGAGAACTTCCGGTATCCAAACAGCAGATGGTAGAAATTGCCAAGGCACTGTCTACCAATGCAAGGATCCTGATCATGGATGAACCTACATCCGCCCTGACAGCAAAGGAAATTGATGATCTGTTCCGTATTATCAGGGATCTGAGAGCGAAAGGCTGCGGAATTGTTTACATATCACACAGACTGGAAGAACTGCAATATATTGTAGACCGTGTTACAATTATGAGAGACGGTCAGTATATTACATCCATGGATTTCAAAGATGCGACAATGGATCAGATCATTGCCAATATGGTTGGACGTGAGATCAAGGAGAAGTTCCCGAGAGTCACCTGCGAAAAGGGCAGGAAGATATTTGAAGTAAAGCATCTGAATGCCGGACGAATGGTAAGAGATATCAATTTTTCACTGTATGAGGGAGAAATTGTTGGCTTTGCCGGACTTATGGGCGCCGGACGGACAGAGACCACGAGAGCAATATTTGGTGTAGATCCCAAGGAAAGCGGCGAGATCATTCTGGATGGAGAAACACTTCATATAACAAATCCTAAGGATGCGATCCAGGCAGGGATTGTTCTTGCACCGGAAGACAGAAAGAAGGATGGGCTATGTACCAAACTGAGTATCCGGCATAATATCGCACTTCCCAATCTGGATATCCTGTGTAACAAACTTGGGGTTGTAAGCAGGAGAAAAGAAAATGACATGTGCGCCGATGCAGTTAAAAACCTGAAGATCAAGACGCCGGATGTGGAGATCAATGCCGGCAATCTTTCCGGAGGAAATCAGCAGAAGGTGGTTGTTGGTAAATGGCTTGCAAGAAATTCCAAAGTGGTTATTTTTGATGAGCCTACAAGAGGTATTGATGTAGCTGCCAAGGTAGAGATCTACAATCTGATGAATGAACTGAAAAAACAGGGGATCGCAGTTATGTTTGTATCTTCTGAAATGCCGGAAGTTATGGGAATTGCAGACAGGATCATCGTAATGTGCGATGGAAGGATCACCGGAGAACTGGATGCAAGAGGTGTAGAACAGAGTGAGATCCTGACACTGGCAACCAGATTTGAAAATAAAATGGCAAGTGCTGAATAGGGGATAAATATATAAGAAAGGTGAAGATGAAAGAGCATGAAAAAGCAAAATCCAATTAAAAGATTATTTGGAATCAGAGGCATGGGAGGCGCTATGACAGCCTTCGCCGGACTGATCATTATTTACATAGCATTTGGTATCATCAATCCGACAGTATTTTCCGGACAGAACATCATGAATCTGCTCCGTTCCATGTCAAAGTACCTGATCATCGGTATCGGACAGAGTTATGTACTGATCACAGGAAATATCGACCTGTCCATCGGATCTGTGGTAGGTATGAGTGCCATGATCGCAGCAACACTGATGACCATGGGGGTTAACCCGGTAGCAGCGATCCTGATCACCTTTGTGTGCTGTATGGTGATCGGTGTTCTGAATGGTATTCTGGTAGGAAAGTGGAAACTTCCTCCTTTTATTGCAACACTGGGAACCATGTTCGTTGCAAGAGGTATTGCCTATATGGTAAACGGTAACAGAAACACAGATGCCATTGCATCCGGTGTAGGAAAAGAAGCAGGCGAAACCTTCCAGAATGTGTTCTATTATGGTAAAACACTTGGTATTTACAACACTTTCTGGATCGCGATCATTATCTTTATTGTTTTCTTTTTCCTGCTTTCCAAAACAAGAACAGGAAGACATATTTATGCAATCGGTTCTAATGTAGATGCAGCAAAGCTTTCAGGTGTGAGTGTTGTGGCAACTACGACCAAAACTTATCTGGTAAGTGCATTCTGCTCTTTTATTGTTGGTCTGATCCTCTGCGGACAGGCGGGTATGGGAAATATGGAAGCCGGAAACATGTATGAAATGTACGCAGTTGCAGCGGGTGTTATCGGTGGTATCTCACCTCTTGGCGGTACCGGAATCCTGCTTGGTACACTGGCAGGTGCATCTGTATGGCAGACACTTGAGAATGGTCTTAACATGATCGGAGCACAGGTAGGTATCCAGAGACTTGTAATTGGTATCATCGTAGTATTTGCGGTACTTCTGGATGTAGTAGTTAGAAATGGTGTCTTTAAGAAAAAAGCACCTTCTAAATAAAACAGGTCAGAAATGACCAGAAGCAGCACAGGGGAATGAAACACAAAAAATCAGAATTAGACATCAGATGACTGATGCTAAGATAAAAAACAGGAGGGATTTTACAATGAAGAAGCTATTATCAATTTTATGTACAGCAGGTATGACTGCTGCACTGCTGGCAGGATGCGGAAAGGCTGAGCAGACAACTGCAGAACAGCCGGCTGCAGACACAACACAGGAGACAGAGGCTGTTACGGAAACTGCTGATGCTGCAGATACTGCAGATCAGTCAGGAGATGGAACACTGATCGCACTGATCACTATGGATTCCCTGGATCAGCACTGGGTAACCTTAAATGAAGGCGCACAGAAGGCAGCTGGTGAGCTTGGTGTTACTGTTAAGTTCATGGCTCCCAATACCAAGGATGACGCTCAGCAGATCGAATGTGTAAACAACGCAGTCAGCGCAGGTGCAAAAGCTATTATCGTAGCTGCAAATGGTCCTGATGCGATTTCTTCTGCACTGAAGGAAGCATCCGATGCAGGCGTAAAGCTCGTTTACGTTGACTCACCTGCAAACGTTCCTGCAGAAGCAACCTTCTCCACAGATAATAAGGCTGCTGGAAAAACAGCAGGCGCGGAGATGAAGAAAGCTCTGGAAGCTGCAGGCGTAACAAGCGGCAGCATTGGTATCATCAATGTAAACGCTGCAACAGATTCCTGCGTGGCAAGAGAAGAAGGATTCCGCTCCGCATTTGATGGAACTGACTTCGAACTTCTTGAGACACAGTACGGCGAAGGAGATGCTGCGAAGTCCCAGAGTATTGCAGAAAACTACATTACACAGGGTGTTGTAGGTATCTTCGGATGTAATGAAGGTTCCACAACAGGTGCCGGCAATGCAATCAAGGCTTCAGGCAACAGCAGTGTGATCGGTGTTGGCTTTGATAAGTCTGATGCAATCATGGGTCTGATTGATGACGGATATCTGCTCTGCACCATGGCTCAGAACCCTGATGTTATGGGATACGAAGGTGTAAAGGCAGCCGTAGCAGCTATTAACGGTGAAGATCTTGGCGGCGCTGTCACAGATACAGGAGTATCAGTACTTACAAAATAGTAACAGTTTTCTCCCCTTTGCATATAGTTTTTTCAGACAGGAATGCCCGCAAGGGTGTTCCTGTTGAATTGTCTAAATTCAGATGGTACTATGATAGTATCATAATCAAAAAGAGGCTGATACCATGTGGAAAGTAATGATAGTCGATGATGAAAAATTGATCTGCAGGCTTGTAAAAGCACTGGTGAAGTGGGATGAACTGGGGATGGAGTCTGTTGCAACGGCAGAAAACGCCCTGGAGGCACTGGAACTGCTTGAAGAGGTCAGTCCTGATATTCTGATCACAGATATCAGAATGCCGGGAATGGACGGACTTGAACTGATCCGTGAGGTGAAAAAAAGCTGTCCTGAAATAGAGATCATCATTATCAGCGGTTATGCACATTTTGAATACGCTAAAAATGCGATTGCTCTTGGTGTTGGAAATTATATTTTAAAACCGATCAACCAGGATGAACTGAATAAGACGCTATTAAAAATAGGAGAACGGTTAAAAGAAAAAAAGCATGTCAGAAAACTGGAAAACGCAAACCGGCAGGCTACAGACGGCGATAAAAACAGGCTGCGGAAAACGCTTCTTGAAGATCTGATCTCAGGGCGGGGCAGCTTTTCTGTCGAACAGCTTGCAGAATCTTATTATTTTGACTGTAAACCAGGGCTGTTCCGGACATTTATACTGCAGATGGATTATGATCCGGAAGAGTATTCGGAAGCATCCATGACTGTGATACAGGAAAAGACACAGGAAATATTTAACGGATGCTTATCGGGAAGTGATCTGGAGAGTGTTTTTGATTTCGTAAGGGAATCCGGATACGGAGTATTGAATTATCAGAAACAGGACCGGGAATATGTCAGACATCAGATGCGGGAATTTATAAAGCAGATGGATGCCAATAAAGAAGTTCTTGGAAATGTTGAATTTTCACTGGCTCTTGGAGAAGAGGTCGCAGATCCGTCACTCCTTGCAAAATCGGTACAGACGGCGGAAATGATCATCTGTGAGAGGCTGGTAGAGGGATGCGGCAGGATGCTGGAAGTATTGCCTGCAGGATCATCGCTGAGAATACAGGAAGTGATCGATAAGTTCTGTAAGGCATCGGAGCATGCGATCGATACCCTTTCCTTAGAGGAAGCGGAGCAGGCTACAGAGACCCTGAAGGAGTCAGTCCTTTCTGTTAATGATGTATGTGGGCGGGAAATCCAGAAGGTGGTACTTGCGGCAGGAAGATTTTATATCCTCAGGATCAGGGCTGCGAAGCCGGAAGTTTTCGAGGAAAAATGCAGACACTGTGGAACGGTAAAGGAACTTTTTCAGGAACTTTTGAAGCTGCAGAAGGCACTTCTGGAAGAAGCAGCTACAGAGAGACAGGGAGAAGCATCCAGACCGATCCGTCTTGCCAAACAGTATGTACATAAAAATTTCGCAAACAACATCACACTGGAGGAAGTCAGTGAGTATGTCGGCTTCAGTGTTACCTATTTCAGTGCATTGTTTAAGAAGGAGACAGGGGAAGGCTTTGCCAAGTATCTGACCAGGATCCGTATGGAAGAAGCCAAAAATCTGCTGCGTGAAACGGGAATACCGGTGTCGGAGATCTGTGAAAAGGTAGGTTACAGTGACCGGAAGCATTTTACCCATACTTTTCATAAACTG
>CACXDC010000114.1 GCA_902766365.1 uncultured Lachnospiraceae bacterium
GTCTTCGATCCATCTCTGGAGCTTCATGATCATCTTGGTTCCCTTCGGAGGGAAAAGCGGAAGTCCCTGTCCGATCACATCTACTGTGGTAAACAGTTCCATCTCACGTCCAAGCTTGTTGTGGTCACGTCTCTTGGCACCCTCAAGCTGCTCAAGGTATGCAGCAAGCTCTTCCTTCTTGTTAAATGCTGTACCATAGATTCTCTGCAGTCTTGCTTTCTCCGCATCTCCTCTCCAGTATGCCATGGAAGAGGATGTCAGCTTAAATGCCTTGATTCCCTTTGTGCTCATCAGATGAGGGCCTGCACACAGGTCAACAAATTCTCCCTGATCATAGAAGGAAATCTCTGCATCCTCCGGAAGATCCTCGATCAGTTCTACCTTATAAGGTTCTTCTCTGTCTTTCATAAACTGGATTGCTTCATTTCTGGGAAGGGTGAATCTCTTCAGTTCATGGCCTTCCTTGATGATCTTTTTCATCTCTGCTTCGATCTTGTCAAGATCATCTCTTGAAAAAGGCTCATGCTCAAAATCATAATAATATCCTGTATCAATGGCAGGTCCGATTGCAAGCTTTGCCTGTGGGAACAGTCTCTTGACTGCCTCTGCCATAACGTGGGAACAGGTATGGCGGATCACACGCAGTCCCTCAGGATCGGAAGCTGTCAGGATATTCAGGCTGCAGTCCTTGTCTACTACGGTACGAAGGTCTACGACCTCTCCGTCAAGTTCTCCTGCGCATGCCACTCTGGCAAGTCCTTCACTTAAATCTGCTGCGATCTCATATACGCTTTTGGCACTGTCATATTCTTTTACAGAACCGTCTTTTAATGTAACTTTCATTTCTCTGTCTCCTTATTTTATTTCATTCTCTGTTTTCTTCTGCTTTTTCGATCTCGTCCCAGTCGCCGGACTTTTTCCCGGCTTTCAGACCGTTGCCGCAGGGACTGTTATTACCATTGTTGCTTCCAATGGTCATATTTTTTCTGGGGGAACTCAGAAGTCCAAAGACAATGCCTCCCAGAATGCCAACTGCCATAGCAAGTACAAATTCTCTGTTGGAAATGGTAGTAGTGCCTGCCAGAAATGTTTTCAGTTTTTCGATTTTCTCTTTCATAGTTTTCCTCCTGCTTTGCAAAATACTGCTTTCCCCGCGTTACCGTGAAGCCGCTTCTGTCTTTTCTTCTGCAAACTCGCAAATCCGTGCTGCCGCACTCACTATCCTGCCCTGCAGGATCATTTGCTCGTTAACATGCACCTGAAAAACAAATGTCTGCTTCGCAGCCGCTTGTTTTTCATTGGTGCATATTAAAAAATCCCATGCACTACTGTCGTAATGCATGGGACGTAAGAAACGCGGTTCCACCCTGCTTGCTTCCTGCGCCTGTGACGTCTTACGGAAACCTCTCAAACCCTGTAACGTAGGGATACGGGCCTGATTGGGGCCACTCCGAGTTAGTTTTCGGATGCTTCCTGCACGAACATTCTCAGCACAGATATCTCTATCTGATGTTCTTCTCTGATACATTCCACATCGTACTCTTCTCATCAACGTGTTATCTTTAATCTGCCATTATCATATGACACTTTTTCTGATCTGTAAAGACCAAAATAGAAAAATTTATTTATTCCGGCCACAGCATTTCTTATACTTTTTACCACTTCCGCACGGGCAGGGATCGTTGGGATAGATCTTCTCCGGCTTTACGATCGTGGTAGAAGACTTCTGCTCCTTGTAAAGAGCCTTACGCTTGTCCTCATCAAAGATCTCTTCCCATTCAGGAAGCTCATACAGCCAGTCAGCACCGGCTGCTACCATGTTCTTGTAAAGAAGCTCCTTGTCGAATCCAAGGCTTACCTCGGTATCCTCTTCCATTTCTTCGATGGGATTGGCAACCTTTAAGCTGTCATTGATTCCATCCAGGAAACCTACCATTGTCATCAGGTCAACACTGTATTTATCTGCTAATTCCTTTACAGTACCCTTTACTTCTTCATCAGGATTCTTCAGAAGGATCGCATAGATTTCTTTCTCCTTCTGGAAATAAGCTCCCCAGAGTCTCTGTAAGTCTCCTTTATTTGCTGTTTCTGAATAGGCCATATCACGCCATTTTTGCAGTAATGCCATAAAACTCGTCCTCCTTGTTCATGTATGCCTATTATATAACAGTTTATCAGAAAAGTAAAAATTTTTTTCATTTTCACGTATAAACCTTATTTTTACGGTTCATACTATGATTACAATCAGTCACAGGAACCCCCTCCTTTGACGATTGCGGGACTACCCGCTTACGAAGGATAAATGAAATACTTATCCTCCCCTAAGGTCTCCGGAGCTGCAAAGGCGCAGCCCCGGGGATTTTTATTTGATGCCGTACAGGATCCCTGCGCCGCTGATCATCCATGGTGTCTGGATATATCCGGGCACAAGGCCACCCTGTTTTTCAATATTTCCAATATAATGCACTTCCTGAAAACCGGCTTTTTCCAGTTCCTTCACAAACTGCTCCATATCTCCGTACAGAGCCTTCTGTGCAAACATATCCTGCAGGGAAAAAGCACCGCCCTTTTTCAGTACCCTGAGAGCCTCTCTTACCACATCTCTTTTATCCTTCGCTGTCCTTACCTCATGGAATA
>CACXDC010000115.1 GCA_902766365.1 uncultured Lachnospiraceae bacterium
ACATTGATTCCTATGAAAAAATGCCATTTTTTACATTAAATGATACGAATGATCCAAGATGGATTATTTTCTTACATATCTCTGATTCCGGCTATTTGGTTTATCCGGTATGGTCATCTGAATTAAATTCATTTCAACAGCCGGGTGGAGATAATTTCTGCGGAAACCCTCTCTGGCTTTCAATCCCAGCTTCTCCATCAGTGCGTTACTTGTATAAGGAATATCATATTCCATAATTGCAAGCAGCTTTTGAACGGTTTCAGGAAGGTAGTCATTCTTTTCACTGATCTGAGCAGAAATATCATCCAGAATTTTATCAATCTGAGACAGCATAAATTCGATAAAAATTGTGGATTCTCCAGTAATATGGCACTGTGAAATCGCTTCATAGTACTCGGCCTGAAACTTTTCAATCTGGCTTTCAACAGGAATATATTCAAATATGGATTTCCAGTTGGACAGAATTGCGGTCTGCCATAATCTTGCCATTCTGCCATTGCCATCAGAAAAAGGATGAATAAATACAAACTCATAGTGAAATACGCTGCTTAAAATTAACGGATGGACATTATTCTGAGCCTCTCTCATCCAGTCGAATAATTCACTCATAAGCTGGGGGACAAATTGTGCAGGTGGTGCCATGAAGATACACTGATCGCCATTAAAAACACCTTCTTCGCCAGAACGGAATTCGCCGGACTCTTCTACGAGGAATTTTGTCATGATTCCATGAAATTGTTTTAAATGCTGAATATTATACGGATCGATTTCCGAAAGCCGTTCATAGGCGGCATAGGCATTCTTCACCTCTTGAATCTCCTTCTGCTCACCCAGCACAGATTTGCCGTTAATGACATCTCGAACCTGTCCAAGGGTCAGAGAATTTGCTTCAATCTTTAAAGAGGAATGAATGGATCTGATTCTGTTATTTTTTCTCAAATGAGGTTTTGACTCGAGATTGCTGGTTGTTGTTATACGGCCTATTTTTTCGGAAATTGACGATACATACGATAATATCTTATTTGTTATTGAAAAAGGCGGTTTATATTCTCCCATAGGAATACCTCAGTTATCTTGCGCATTATCTTACGCATTATCTTCCTCTATTATACGGGATTTACAGAAAAGTTCAACCTGATAAGTATTAATTCCAGATAGTCATATCTGTATAAACAGTTATCAAAAAATAAATCAGGAATAATTAATACTAAAAACAAAATATCAAAATGCTTGATTTTCACCTCATAGTATCATAAAATGATACTGCGAGGTGAAAATATGATAAAAACAACAGATATGATTTTGGAAGAGCTGCAATCATATGCAAATCCGAAAACAAAACTCTCTCGTATGGTGAAGCAGGGAAAATATTTTCAGATTGCCAGAGGATTATATGAAACAGATAAAAATGTGCCGGGATATCTGCTTGCTGGAAGTATTTATGGACCATCGTATATTTCTTTTGAATATGCTCTGGGATTTTATGGAATGATACCAGAGGCAGTGTATACAATTACCAATGCTACTTTTGAAAAAAAGAAAAAGAAAAAATATGAAACGGTTTTCGGAACATTTACCTATCGGGATGTGCCATCGGCTGCTTTTCCACTGAATATCCGGTTGATACAGGAAGGTAATTATTTTTACCGTATTGCAGAACCGGAAAAAGCGCTCTGCGATCAGCTATATACTATGCCCCCGGCGAAAAACACAAAGCTGCTGGCTGAATTACTATTTGATGACCTGCGGATTGAAGAAACTGAACTTTTAAAACTGGAGATAGAAAAGATTGTTTATCTCTCAGACAGATATCATTCTATCAATATAAAGAGGCTTGTAACACTTTTGAAAAGGATAAAAAATGAGTGAAGTCATAGAACAAATGTTGAAAAACTATAATGTGGGAAATATCTATGATCAGAAAAATGCAATGAAAGAGATTATGCAGGAAATTGTTCTGTGTGGTCTGTCACGGGCAGGTTTCTTTCAAAAAGCTGCTTTTTATGGAGGCACGGCTCTGAGGATATTTTATGGTCTTGATCGTTTCTCCGAGGATCTGGATTTTTCTCTGGAAACGGCGGATCCTTCTTTTGATCTTGCATCTTATTTTCCTGTGTTGGAAAAGGAAGTAAAGGCGTTTGGCCTGAACGTTACTATTACGGAAAAGGAGAAGACGATAGAAAGTAATATTCGTTCTGCATTTCTGAAAGGGAATACAAAGGAGCATCTTTTGCTGTTTTATGCGGATGAACAGGCAGCAGGCAGTGTGGCCAGGAGCGAAGCGGTTAAAATTAAGTTTGAAGTTGATGTAAATCCGCCTGCATATGCGACCTTTGAACACAAATACAGATTGCTGCCATCTCCTTACGAAGTAAACATCTATGATATGCCTTCTTTATTTGCCGGGAAAATTCATGCTGTACTTTGCAGAGCATGGCAAAGCCGGATTAAAGGCAGAGATCTTTATGACTATGTTTTTTATCTTTCCAGAGGGACCGCAGTTAACCGGAAGCATCTCCGGGAACGACTGCTTCAGACTGGATTCATTACATCAGATGTAGAGTGTACTTTGCCAGAACTTAAGCAAATGCTTTATGACAGATTTGACTCTATTGATTTTGCTCAGGCAGGGCGGGATGTAGAACCATTTATTCATAATACCTCTGTTTTGCATATCTGGAGCGCAGAATTTTTTAAACAGATAACAGAAGGATTGAGAGCATATTGATCTGCTCTCACCCCAAAATAATCCTGATCAGCCCCTTATCCAGCATCAGGGTGCGGTTCCAGGGATTCAGGATAACGCCCCTGATCCCGTCTGTCTTCAAGGCAGCTTCGAATAACTGCCGGATATCTGTGAGAAATGTGGACATGACACTTCCACTTCCCTTTAATTCCTCATCAAAGCTGGTGAAGGCGGCCCACCAGGTGGTGCCGTCAGGAGCCTTTACGGCCTGTACATTGATCTGGGCTCCGGCAGCGGCAGGCTCAACTGCCAGAATAAACTGGCCCTGTTCTTTCATGCGCCGTCTGATGACAGTCAGTGTGTGGGCCAGCAGCTCATCACTGGGCTCCTGCTGAAGAGCAGCAATGGCAGTTTCTATTTTTTCATTTCCTTTTAAACTTTCGTCCTGATTCATCATGAGTGATTTCCCATTCCTTTTCAATAATAAATAAGCTTCGATGATATACATTTAAACACAGATAAATGGTATCTGACCAGTTAAGCTACAGAATAAATTCTTTCGTTTTCTGCATAACTTCTTTTAAAATGTCCAGATTCCGGAATACATCCCCGGTTTCCAGTGAATGATTTGCATTCTCATAGAGAAAAAGTGGTATCTGATGTTCCTGACACTTTCGCCGGATCACTGCAGTGGTGACCCAGGGATCGGCAGTTCCTGTAAAGGCGATTCCATTCTTTGGATGAAAAGCAAAGGTCTCAGCAAGCGGCGTATACAGAATATGCCGGCAGGGAATGTTATGCTCGCTGGCATAACGGGCAGCGATGGCAGTACCAACGCTTTTCGAGATAAAGAGGATTTCGTCACCGCAGGAAGCCATGTCTGCCTGCTGGAGGGCTGAATCTGCCTGTGCATACAGTTCCAGAAAGGCTGCTTCCATATTGGCAGGATTTCCGAGGAGATCCCGGATCTGTGTTGTATAAGATAAGGTA
>CACXDC010000116.1 GCA_902766365.1 uncultured Lachnospiraceae bacterium
CCGGCGTGGCGGAACTGGCAGACGCACAGGACTTAAAATCCTGCGGGACTAACCTCCCGTACCGGTTCGATTCCGGTCGCCGGCATGAATAAAAAGTGCTTAGAATGTTGAGTTAATCAGTGTTCTAAGCATTTTTATTTATTAAAATATATATGCTCCGCATGATGTCTATTATAAGACACATGATTTCAGGAGAATTTTAAAATTTCTGTGTATGATAGCATTATTGTGAAAAAAGAAAGGCTGGAAGACAGGTGGCTAAAACAGATAACAGTAAGAAGAAAAAATATTTCAGCATAGCGGTAATGGTGGCAGTTCTTGTGAGTATGGTGAGTATAACGGCTGTCTATCTTGGAACTTATTACCCGGCAGAGGATGTAGACAGATATCTGAATAGTGAAGAGAGACAGGCAGCAAAAGGGCAGAATCAGGACGAAGCAGAAACGGTGCAGGTTTCAAGGACGGGACAGGGCTATTTCTTTGACGGACCAGGAGAAGAAAATGCCCTGATTTTCTATCCGGGAGCGAAGGTAGATACAAAAGCCTATGCACCGCTTATGTACAGACTGGCGGAAGGCGGTGTTGACTGTTTCCTGGTCGATATGCCTTTTCATATGGCATTCTTTGGGATGAACCGGGCAGAAACAGTGTTGGAAAATTATGAATATGCACACTGGTATCTTGGAGGACATTCCCTGGGAGGCGCCATGATAGCCAGCTTTGCGGCAAAGCATACAGATGAGATTGATGGGCTGCTTCTGCTGGCTGCCTATACTACGAAGGATCTTTCGGATACAGATCTGATGGTCCTTACTGTTTATGGAAGTGAGGATGGGGTATTAAACAGGAGCAATCTGGAGAAAGGAAGGAGCCTGCTTCCAAAGGACAGCAGAGAAATGTGTATTCCTGGCGGTAATCATGCCCAGTTTGGCAGTTATGGAAAGCAGAAGGGAGACGGACTGGCAGAGATTTCGGGAGAAGAGCAGATCGGGATAACTGCTGAGGAATTTTTGTTGCAAATCCAGTAAAAAGAAAATATAATGAAACTATAGTTAGAAGAAACTAACAAAGTAAATAAAACCAGAAAAGTGTTCAGGCAAGCCTGGGAGAAAGGAACAGAAATGACTTTTGGACTAATTGTAATAGAAGGACTTGTTGTATGCTTTATTGTGCTGCTTTGCTGTGTGATCGGAATCGCCAATGGACCGCAGGGAATGGCGTTTTTTTATGAAAAGGAAGTACAGGAAAGGGCGATCGCAGGTGGGCTGATCACGAAAGAAGCTCTGGACCGTAATCTCAAAAGATTTAAGCTCATCGGCATGGGGATCATGTTCGTATTTATTCTGCTTGCTGTTTATGGACTCAATGGAGCAAGAGGATTCCTGGAAGGCTTCTGGCAGATCCTGGCAGTTTTGATGATAGAAGGTGTATTTGATCGCATCTTTATCGACTGGTACTGGGTCTGCTGTACAAGGGCTTGGGTCATTCAGGGAACCGAGGATATGCAGCCCTATATTTCCAAAAAAGTATTTGTAAAAAAGTGGGTCATGACACTGATAGGATTTCCTGCTATATCCGCAATACTGTCCGGGATCATGTGCCTTTTCCTGAAATAGTAACATTAAGAGACTGCTCCGTGGTAAGGAAAGACTTTCCTTGCAATTTCAATGAATTTCTCCATGGATTTGGTTGGCGATGCGATACGACGGTGCGCCAGGAAACAGTCACGGCAGGCTGCCGGGTCATTGATTTTATAATAAATTAATTCGTTCTGATGCGTTGCCAGACGGATCAGAGTATCAGTGACAAATACGATACCAATGCCATGGATGGCCAGATTATAGGCTGTCATGAGCTGGTTCAGATATAAAACATTTTCGGGCATAAAGCCATGTCCCGAACAGATCTGAAGGCTGCGATTGTGAAGATCGTGGCCTTTATTCAGTAAGATAAAACGCTGGTCTTTCAGTTCTGACAGGTCGAGACAATCCTGTTCTTTCAGATGCTTATCGCATGTAATATCCAGATAGGAAAGCTGGTACTTCTGATATCGTTCATTTACAGGATTGCTGGCAGGAATACCAAGCAGGATCTGCTCCTTTAACAGGTGATGTGCGATAAAATGTTCTTCATCATAGGCACCGGAATCAATGATCAGGTCGATATGGTTCTGCTGAACTTTTTTATAAAGACTGATGGAATCTGCTTCTGTGATCTCCAGTGTGATGCCAGGATAGGTCTGGGTGAAAATGTTGATGATAGGTGGAAGCATGCAGGAAGAAAAAAAGTTTGCACCACCAACGTTTAAATGACCATATTTCAGATTGTTGATCTCATTGATACGATCCTGCAGGCTCTGCTCAATTCCCATAATTTTTTCCACACTGTCTATGTACTCCATGCCAACTTCAGTCAGAGTTACCGGATTTGTTGTCCGGTTAAAGATTTTAAAACCCAGATTTTTCTCAGCTTTCTGAATGGCTGTACTGAGAGCCGGCTGGGAAATAAAGAGATTTCTGGCTGCTTTGGAGAAGCTGCCGGCTTTATATACTTCATAAACATATTCCATTCCCTGTAACATGACATACACCTCCGGTAAAAGGACTGATCTCAAAAGAATGCCTGCAGACCGTCCTGCAGCAGGCATTTCTTCCAACTTTGGATCAAAACCTATAAAAATAATTTATAGCATCTATATAAATATTTGTATTTGATTATAGTATAGGGCGATGCTATAATCAACCATAAATTACAGGAACACATTACATAAGAGAAACGAAGAGACGAAGAGGTCATCAGGTGAAGAGCCGGATGACCTCTCTTTTGCGTCACGGGAAAAACTGGAGGGACAGCAAAAGGCAGAGAAGCAGCTCAGAGCATCAGGAGAGTGACGGGGAAGGAGCCGGAAGATGTTTGAGAACAGAGATGATTATTTTGCTAACTATATAGAAGAAGATAAAGCAGGGAAAGCGCAGTTCCTCTGGGTATCACTTTTTTACTTCATGGCAAAAGCCTGTATGGATGAATACGGAACGGAAGGAGAAAAGGTGATCCGTCAGGCGGTCAGGGATCTGGGAAAGGAAAGGGCAGTCAGAAAACGACAGCGTTCCGATGAAATGGGGATGGAACCCAATCTGGTTTCCATGACAAAGGTCATTGATCTGTATGGGGAACCGAGATTTTCCTTCGGAAAGCAGATCTCAGAGGCAACACCGGAGGAGAAGATCATTAAGGTTTACACGTGTCCGAACTGTAATATCTGGGCAAGGCTGGAAGGAAAGAAATCCGGTGACTATCTGAAGATCGGCTCCATTTACTGTGAAGAGGTACATCATTATCTTTACGGAAAATATGATCCGGCCATACAGGTTAACCTGTGTGAGATCCTGACAAAGGGTGATCCGCTCTGTAATTTCAGACTCAATATGAGAGAGGCCAATAAAAGTGCTTATGCAGTACCTGTTTATGAGCCACAGAGCTGGGAGGATTATGGAACAGATGTTACCGGTTCCATTTACACAGTGTTCTGTCTGAACTATTTCCATTATGGAAAAGCGATCTACGATACCCTTGGAAAAAACACGCTGAAGAACGGACTCAGGGCATTTGGAAAATGCAGGGGAGAGAGGATACGGGAACTGAACCGGAGAAGAGGTCAGGAGAATTCGATAGAAAATCTTCTGGAGCAGGGAGATCTGTTTCTGGATATCAGAGAGAACCCGGAAGTCGAAAAAGTTTCAGACAGGGAATACAGAATTCATTTCAGCAGAAATATCATGAGGGAGGTTCTTAGATCACACAAAGCAGAAGAACTTCTGGATATCTATTATGAAGAAGCAATCGCAGCACTTGCAGTGGCATATAACAGTAAGCTGAGGACAGAGATCATGGAGCTGCCACAGAAGACAGGCTATGAGATGAAGATCAGAGTGGAGGAATAGAAGATGTTGACCAAGAGAATCAGTAATCTGGCACCGTCCAAAACAATGTACTTTACGGCGAAGGCGAAGGAATTAAAGAAACAGGGCATATCTGTCATGGATTTCAGTGTGGGAGAACCTGATTTTGGAACACCGGAAAATATCTGCCAGGCAGCCAAAGATGCCATTGATGCCGGACATACCAAATATACGGCGGTGAATGGTATTCTGGAGCTTCGGGAAGCGATTGCAGAAAAACTTCAGAAGGAAAACGGCGTCACCTACAGTCCGGATCAGATCTGTACAGGAACGGGAGCCAAGCAGCCATTGTTTAATGCAGTATTTGCTATTTGCGAAGCAGGTGATGAAGTGATCATTCCGACACCGGGCTGGGTCAGCTATGAAGAAATGGTAAAGCTGGCAGGAGCCACACCGGTATTTGTGGAATGCAGGGAAGAAGATGACTTTGAACTGGATCTTCAGGCGATTGAGAAAGTGGTCAGCAGGAACACAAAGGCCATTATCATTAATACACCAAATAATCCTACCGGAGCTGTTTATAAAAAAGAAACCCTGCAGAAGCTTGGGAAACTGGCTGTGAAATATGATTTTTATATCATAGCAGATGAGGTATATGAAAAACTGATCTACGGAGAGGCCGTGCATGTTTCGACAGCATCTCTTTCCGGAGAAATTAAGAATAAGACCATACTGATCAACGGATTTTCCAAATCCTATGCCATGACAGGCTGGAGGATCGGATATGTGGCAGCAAATGAGGAAGTGATCGCTGCGGTGAAGGGTATCCAGAGTCATACTACATCCTCCGGTAATTCCATTACCCAGTATGCGGCGACAGAGGCATATAAGGGCAGTCAGGAATCCGTGGAAAAGATGAGAGAGGCATTCCTTGAAAGAAGGGAATATCTGGTAAAACGGATCAATGAAATGCCTTATGTGAGCTGCAACAGTGCACCGGGTGCCTTTTATCTGATGCTGAATATCAGCAGGGTAAAGGGGATGAAATATGAAGGGACACAGATCGACTCTTCAAAGACATTGGCAGAGCTGCTGCTGACAGAAGCACATATTGCAATGGTCGCAGGAGAAGCCTTTCATGCAGATGATTATCTGCGGATCTGTTATGCGGCATCCATGGAGGATCTGCAGGAAGGAATGAACAGACTGGAAGCTTTTTTGAAGAAGGTGAGTGCATAGATGAAAGTATTTTTACATGATGAGATCCA
>CACXDC010000117.1 GCA_902766365.1 uncultured Lachnospiraceae bacterium
TCCTAATCGGAAACCTAAAACCGCATAATCAGCATAAATGCTGGGGTTGTGGGTGTTTTTCACCCACTATTACCCATGAAGAGCCATAAATAATTACATTTCCTATGATTTTAGCGCCTCATATAGTAAAATATAAGTATCAATATACGAGGTACAAAAAACATAGAAAATATAGGAATTTCATATGTTTTTATCTTCACCCATTGGGTGAAAACAGAAACAGGAAATGAAATCGTGTTACACCCAGTATTTATCAGGTATACGCCCGAAATTGGGTTAACAAGTTTCACGGATTAAGGTAAGAATTTTTTCTCAATTACCTTTCATTATCGTTCCATACAACTTATGACGGATAAAAACAGGCTATACCCTCCTACAGATTTTTATCACACCTCCTATCCCCCCTACAGGAATCATCATTCATTTTTTTGAAGTTCTTTCACCACTTTTTGTGGGATAACAAAATGAAGTGTTCCCATGGAAGCCGGTGCTACATCCCCCTCTGCAAAGCAGATCACTATTTCATCTTTTCCATTGATATAAAACTGTTGGTTTTCATCAATCTTGTCAAACAATGCTACCGGTGTATCTGTATCCAGAAAATACACATTATTTTCATCCTTTTTCATATTTTGGCGCATCTGTTTCTTGATCTCTGCCGTAAGTACATCTACATAATCCGCATTCTCCGGGAACAGATTCGATAATTCCAGTAGGTTTCCGGTACTCTTTTCTATCGTATAGAAGGCATCCGCCTGGTATCCATCTGCCTGGGCGGAGAACGCAGACAGCATAACACAATAATATTTCGAAGAGTTCGTGACCACCTTGCTATCCACGGTCAGAGAGGAGTAGCCCGACGCCCCGACCTGCTTCTTAAATTCTTTGAGCAGCTTCTCGGTCTTTTGCTCCATCTGCGCATTGATCTCTTTGACTGATTTGTGCGCCTGTTTTCTGGTTTCCTCGGAGTCATCCATCCCAGCCCTATCTGCATAGATTTTATTCCATTTTACGTCTGCACTATGCCTTCCATCATCAAACCGGTATTCCCGGAATGTAACCAGCTTAAAGTATTCTCCTATCACCGGCAGACTCTGCATGGCATAAGCTGTTGCTTTATTAAGATTTGGAAGCAGAATACTCAATGCTAGCATGGCTGCCATGCCGGCAGCAACATACCATCTGTGAGGTTGTTTCTTCGTGGCAGCACAAGCAGCATAATCTGCCTCCTTCACATAGCAGTCCCGTATTCCTCCCATTGCCTGCAGCAGTTCCTTGCTGCTGATTGTATTTTTGATTCTTCGGCTCATCTGATTCCTCCATTCCAAGCATTTGAAAATTCGTTACTATCCGTTCTATCGGTCAGACACTGCATGATATTCCTTCATCAGCTTTGTATTTTCCATAATAAATGGCTTTGCCGTATCCTGCCCCCATTCCGTGTCATACATTCCCATCAGATAATCATTCAGCTGTTCTTTGCTTTCAAAACGGGTTACCTGATAAGGAAGTTGGAATGACAGCTTTTCAATAAACAGATATTTATGATTCTTTGTCGGCACCAGCACGCCGGTATGACCCACAAACAGTTCATTTTCCGTTTTGCTGAAACTGGAATGCAAAACGACGCTGATCAGAGTTGCCTTTGTCTTGCCGGAAACAGAAATCTTTTTGTTTTTCCAATCCTTTTCCCAAATTGCTGCATGTGTTGCCACATTCTTCGTATATTTCGTCTGCACCGTAGAGAATATACTCTCAAATGCTTTTCTCTGCTTTCCTGAAAACTTCTTAGTCGGTGCATTCCCTAACGCATCCTGATCCATAAACAGCTGCGACGGATTCGCTTTTCCGGTATTGCCGACCTTAATATAGTCCTTCATCAGATCATAGGCAGTAATCCTGCAGTTATAACCGATAAACAGTTTATTTTTCTTCAGCCAGAGCTTACTGATCCGGTTTTCATTATATACCGGTGGCTTTTTTCCCATCTTTCTGAAGCTTTTTTTTACCAGACTGGTATTTTTGATGGTTTTATTGTAGCTTACAACATCCTTCAGCCAGGCATCCACTGTTTTGGCAGAGATTCCCGCTGACAAAAGGGCACTCCTTACTTCTTTTCGTGACTTTGCATCTGCAAGATTGGAATATGCCGGCTTCTGTTGTTCTGCCGCCACAGACACCTCTCCTGCCGCAAACATACTGACTAACATTGCAGTCAATAAAACATAACACAATATCTTTTTCTTTGACATAACGATTACCTCATTTCTTAATTCAGCCCTGATTTTTTCACAGGCTTGTTGCTAAATATGATATCCTTCCTTTTGCAAATGTATCTTTAAGGACTTCCGCATACGGTGCAATCCCACCTTGACCGCGGACTCCGTCATATGAAAATGCTCTGCAATCTGGTATATCTCATCCAGATAAAAATACCTTCGGACAAAGATCTGTCGTTTTTTTGACGGCAGTCCGTCCAGATACCGGTTGATTGCTTCCTCCAGATCCTTCCGGTCCATTTCCTCTCTCACATTATCATGTGCCAACGATGCACACTCCTTTAATTCCTCCAACGGCTGATCCACACTGTCCCCACAGCGTTTTCCGGCATGCAGATGATTATATCGGTTGATTGCCAGATTTCTGGTTATTTTGCCCACATATGCCGACAAAATCTCAGGTACTGTCGGCGGAATGGACTCCCACAGCTTCAGCCAGGTATCATTCAAGCACTCCCTGACATCCTCTCCATTTCCTAAAATACGATAGGCGATGGAGCCGCAATATCTTTCATACTTGTCCACAGTATTTTTAATGGCAGCCTCATCACGGCACAGAAATTGCGCAATAATCTCCCAGTCATCCCATGCCATTTGTTCCCCCTTTGAATAGTATGATGATTCTGCCATTTTTTCCTCCTTTTGCTACTGCAGGTCTATTCCTCCTGATTCTTTGCAATGCCTTTCTGGCTGTTTTTGTCTATTGCATCATAATATAGTTTTGCATAGGCTTTGCATCCGGAAGAGGTCAGATGTACTCCATCGGATACAAACCACTCAGGGTGCCCTTCTGCAAGAGATGCCCAGTCAATAATCTGCACATTTTGGTATTGCTCTGCCATGGATCGGATCTGGTGATTAGCCTCTTCCTGCCACTGCAAATGCTCCCCGAAGGCTGTGACCCAATAGATTTTCCGGTCCTTTCCAATCGCACGAATCAGCTCTTTGCCGACAGCATCGGAAAAGGTTCCGTTCGTTCCCAGAGCAAGCACGACCGTATCTCCTAATTTTCCTTTTGATTTCAGGTCTTCAACAATATCCTTCGACTGAAAAACCTGTCTGGATACCTTGGCATCAATCATACAGTCCGGTAGCTTTTTCTTTACTTCCTTGGAAGCACCAAGCAGAACGGAATCACCAATTGCGGTAATACTCTGCCCACGGATGCTGGCATTGTCTTCTTGATCCTTTTTCTCTAAGGGAGCCTTTTTCATTTTTTCCACTTTCCCGGCGGCCGGTGCTTTCTCTTTTGAAGCTTTTACCTCGTCAGCAATCCTCCTGTGTTGTTGCTGTGACATTGCCTGTGCTTTTACGGCAGTATCCTTCACAGCGTCCCCCGGCAGCTGATGTGCAGTGATCACACAGACAGCCAGTACAATACAGGCTACAGAGAATCCAGTGCTGGTATAACCTATGACAACACCATGCCCCTTCGGGTTATGTTTTTTCTTATATTGAAAAAATACCATCAGTCCATGCATCGCAGATGCCGCAAAAACCATCAGTATGATCTGTACACACCAGGATACCGGGCCAAAGTTTTTCTTATAATACCCAAACAGAAAAATGATCGGATACATCCACAGATAAAGCTCATAACTTATTCTTCCTACTAAGGCAAAGGGACTTTTGTCTAGCCATTTCCCCATACTTCCCACTGAAATCAGCAAAAGAATCAGTGCACAAAGTATTCCATCTGCAAACATTCCCCCTTGGTATATATACGGCATCTGCCCTTCCGCTATGAAATAGGCTCCCGTCATCACCACGAGCCCTGCTGCTGTCAGGCTGTTTATAAACCATAACGGCAGCCTTCTTTGTACAAAAGATATCACATCCTTCTGAATCATTGCAATAAAAATTCCCAAAAACAGGGCATATATTCTTGTATCTGTCCCATAATAAAGCCTTGATACATCCTCTGTCGGACGATAGACAATGCTCATACGAAGTCCACCAAGAATCACCAGAACAAGCACAGCTGTTCTGGCAGCCGTCATGGATGTATGCTTCTTCAGTTTCCGAAGAAGCCAAAACAACAGCGGCCACATAAGATAAAACTGCATTTCTATGGCAATCGCCCACAGATGTGTGTATGGTGACTGCTGGCTCATCCTTGCAAAATAAGATGCATTCTGATGGATCTGCCAGAAATTATTATATCCCCCAACAACGCTTAAAACTTCACCGCCCCTGCCCTTTGCCACCTCCGGCATACTGACCGCCAGAATGCCCCACACTGCAACGATCATAATGAGCAGAGGAGGATAAATCCTTATGCAACGTTTTTTATAAAATCTGCCTGCTGCATATTCCCCATGTTCCAGGTCCCATACGGATGTTTTATAGATCAGATAGCCGGACAGCACAAAAAACATATTGACTCCGAGAAAGCCGCCCGGAAACCGCCCCGGCATTACATGGTAAAGGACAACTCCCAATATAGCAAAACCCCTTAACGCATCCATCCCTTCTATGCGCCGTTTTTTCTTTAGCTCCTTCATTTTCCTACTTCCTTCCTACTGCAATAAGGCTTTTTTTTGCGCGCTATATATTATGACAGCAATTTGAAACAAAAGGTTACATTTTTATTATTTTTTTATCAAGAATACAACCAGCCTCATTATGATGCATCATTACGTAAAAAAGGGAAGCAACTGCCTCCCATTGTGATTTTCAAATACACTTTCTATGTATACTTCAATATATTATTTTTTCATATCATCCCGCAGGCACCTAAGATAACCGATCAACCTTTCTCGGTATTCTTCCGGAAGATATCGCATTTCCAATATCACATTTATTTCTTTTGGACCATTAATAACAAGGACTTTTTTATCCGTCTGAAATAACTCAAACGGAGTAACATCCATTCCTTTACATATTTTCATTATGTTGCTTTCTCGCACGTCGTAATCCTCCTTCTGGACAATATCGTAAATTGTGCTTGTCGAAAGACCACTTCGCTTGGCAAATTTATATTTTGACATATTTGTTTCGTTAAAAAAATCCAAAAGTTTTTCTCGGACTACACTTTGGTTCGTAATACCTTCACGTCCTTTCTGTGACCACATCCGTATTATAATCCGGTTTCAGATAACTGAACAGAGTATTTGTTCCGATACAAATGAGCAATTTATTCCGATATTCCGGACTATAAACAAACGATCTTTGCTCTATCTATTTTCCCGGCAGTATACGGGATCAATCTTTTGAATTTAGGAATCATTCCCGTACTGTTATTGCCAAATCAGTCTTTCTATAACTGTCCTGCCTTTCTATATTTTTGAATTTCTCACTTCTATCCCCTTACCCATTTCGTCTTTTGTTTTTCCGATATTCACTTGGTGCGGTTTTATAGCGTTCTTTAAACACTCTGTTAA
>CACXDC010000118.1 GCA_902766365.1 uncultured Lachnospiraceae bacterium
ATCTGATGGGTTTTGATGATGGTACCTGCGCCTGTACCTTTTCTTCGAAGGAGGGCAATGAGGTGTATGTGGTATACCGGGGAACCGGTGATGGAGAATGGCCGGATAACGGTCTTGGCATGACAAGGGAAAAGACCCTGCAGCAGGAACGGGCACTGACCTATTTTGAAACGGTAGTGGAGAAAGAAGGGTATAAGGAAGGAGATCATGTGATCGTTACCGGACATTCCAAAGGAGGCAATAAAGCCCAGTATGTGACCATGACAACAGGATATGACCGGGTAGTATCTGCCTGCTACAATATAGACGGGCAGGGCTTTTCAGAAAAAGCAATCGCCAGATGGAAACGTTCTTACAGTGATCAGGAATATGAGGCAAGGAGGGGGAAGATCACAGGGATCTATGGTGAGAATGACTATATTCATGTCCTTGGCAGATCCATTGTCAGGGAGGATCAGACCTATTATGTGAAAACACCGGTAGCAGTGGAGAATTTTGCAGGGTATCATGACATTAAATATATGTTTGCTACTCCCAAAATGGAGCAGGGTGAGGAATCTGGCATGATATTTTCCGGGAGTAAGAACAGTTATGTGGCAGAGCCGGGACTGCTTCTTGCCTGTGCGGCCGCATTGTCTGCAGAGGTCATGAAGATGCCGGAGGAGAAGCGGGATGGGGCAGCAGCAGTACTGATGCAGCTTATGGAACTGTCCGGAAAGAAGAAACGGGGACAGAACGGGGAGGTACTGACGAAGCGTGATGTGGAAGACTTTTATGGAACGGGAATCCCGGTGATCCTGAAAAGCCTGTTTCTGACAGAAGAGGGAAGAGGGGTGTTTGCCAGAATTTTTCAGGGAAGAAATCTGGAAGCAGAGATGGAAGGCAGACAATTTGTACAGATCAGGGAGGGTGTGTTTGACAAGGCACTAGCAGCCTCTGAAGAATTGCTCGCCGGGCTTTCCGCCTGTTTCCTCAGGCTTGAACGTATGCAGAAGCAGATTCCCTTCTGGTTTCGGCTTGGAAGTGCACTGGATAACAGGATCGTGATCCAGATGAATTTTCTTGACGGAAAGCAGAAGGAGCTTTTGAAAATGAAGGAAAAGCTGCAGGAAATCAGAGAGATTTATGACAGAATGGACAAACAGATGGAGGAAGAGCTGATTTTATAGTATAATGGGCTATACCAGAAATCAGGAGACAGGAGAGACGGAATCTGATTCCCTGAAAGGAACGGGAAAAGAAATACAAACGGGAGGCTTACCCATGAAGATAGAAACCAGATACCTTTCCGGCAGACAGGCAGATACGAAAACCACGCTGTTTGGGAGAAATATGGAACTGCCGGTATGCTTTTACACGGATGAAGGTATTGTAGTCATTCCTCCTTATGAAGATGTGGAGAAAATAGAAGCGGCGCTGGAAAAGGCGGCAGAAGCCCATGCTCTGGCAGCAGGGATCGCCCTGGATATGCTGTTTGATGAAAAGGGGAAATATCTGGAGATCCCAGGCGGCATGACGGGACCAAAGACGATGGAGGATCTGCAGGATCTGCAAAGCTTCGCTAAAAAGGCAGGAATCCCATTGCTGGTAAAAGGGATACTGAGCCAGCGGGATGCTTATCAATGCCTGAAAGCCGGTGTATCAGGGATTATTCTGTCAAGACCGGTATGGCTGAAGGAAAAGAGTATTTCGCCCATTGAGGCGCTGCCTGAGATCCTGAAGGTGACAGCCGGAGAAATCCCGGTCCTGGTGGAACTGGAGAATGCAGATATGATGGATACATTTACTGCGATGGCGCTTGGCGCAGATGCGGTCTGCAGAAAACCGCTTCAGGGAGAAGAACGGGAGGAGATACTGTGTTCCATGCAGGATGAACTGCGCTGTCTCATGTCCGCAGCAGGCTGCAGGGACCTTTCCCATATGGACAGCACTGTTATCTGGAAGAATCTGAAGGAAGACCATTGAGCAGTGGCAGATCAAGGAGTGAATTGTTTTTGACCTTACGGCGGTATTCACTCGGTGTGCAGTTCAGGTATTGCTTAAATACTTTGTTAAAGTAACTGGCATTGTTAAAACCGACATAAAAGGCCAGATCAGAAATCGTCTGGATCCCGGGCAGTCCCTGCTGCAGAAGGGCAGCAGCCTGAAAAATCCTGTATTTGATCAGATATTCGACCGGTGTGATCTGCAGTGTGCGTTTGAAGCAGCGGCAGCATTCACTTTTGCTGATATGGATGGCACCTGCCAGATCATCCAGTGTCAGCGGTTCCCTGTAATGCTCTTCAATAAAAAGAATCGTATCTTTCACACGCACTTCATCAAGAGAGGTAGTGACAGCCGCAGAAGAAGTACTGTTGGCTTCAGGAACTGTTTTTTCAGTGAGCAGTTTCCAGAACTGGCAGAGACAGGCCTTTGTGGTAAGCTCATAGCCATACTGACAGGCGATATTTTCTGCAATGATCTGGTCTGCAAGCTGTCTTAAATTAAGGTGCCATTCATCCTGATCCAGCAAAGACACAAAGCGGAGAGCCGGAGAAGAAAAGACAGGAGTCAGGTACTTGTTTGACATGGTCGTATTTCCATATCCAAACAGAAAAGAAGCATGAAATTTCAGGGAATATACAAGACAATGCATGTTTTCATCACAAAGATGCATGGAGTGCATAACATTTCTGTTGATCAGAACCCCCTGTCCCGTATGAAGACGGACACATACATCATCAGCAAAAAAATCAGCCACGCCGGAACGGACCATCAGAATTTCCATTTCCTGATGCCAGTGCCATCTTACCATATGCATAAAAAGATCATGGATATCCACGGAAAATAATTGTACAGGATAGCCAATTTCACCATTTTCATTTTTGGCATGATATCCGCCCGGCGGAATCTGTGTCACTTTTTCCTGCATGGAAATCCCCCCTGATAGATAAACCAAGATAGTTCCATTTTAATATAAAATTCCTGTGAAAGAAAGTAGAAAAACATAAGAGATTCCTGCATAAGATAAGAAAAAACGAACAGGTAATGTATGGAAAACCAGAAGCTTGAAAATGTACTCAGTCTGTCTCTGGCAGTAGCGGAAGATGAGAGGGAACGGTCTCCTTTTCTGTCCACAGGATATGAGGAAAAAACGAAAACCTGGGAGCTGATCGTAAAATACCATGGAGACCTGAGCCGGTATGGAAGTGAAACAGTCCGGGTTGAAGAACTGATTGCCGGATATGCTATCGTAACACTGCCGGAAGATATGATAGACACCTTTTCAGAACTGGAGGAGGTAGAATATATTGAGAAGCCAAGGCGCCTTTATTTTGAAACAGTGCAGGGAAAACGGGCATCCTGCATAGCAGGAGTTACAATAAGACCGCCTTATCTGACAGGCAGAGGAGTTCTGATCGGGATCATTGATTCCGGGATTGACTATATCAGTGCGGAATTTCAGAGTCAGGAGGGAACAAGGATCCGTTATCTGTGGGATCAGACGCTCGAGCCGGGATCTTCTGAAGAGAGACCGCCCGCTGGCTTTACAAAGGGCGTTGAATACAGTCAGGATCAGATCAACGAAGCACTGCAAAGCCGTAATCCACAGGAAATCGTACCGAGCTTTGACAGAAGCGGACATGGGACTGCAGTGACAGCAATCGCGGCGGCAGGGGGCAATCTTTATGACGGAGCACTGACAGGAGTGGCACCGGAAAGTGAACTGCTGATCGTTAAGCTGGGAAATGCAGGGACAGAATCATTTCCAAGGACAACGGAACTAATGCGGGGATTAACTTATCTGGTCAGGAAGGCAATTGAACTGCAGATGCCTGTTGCCATTAACGTAAGCTTTGGAAATACGTATGGATCACATGATGGTACTTCCCTGTTAGAGCGTTTCCTGGATAATGTTGCAGAGATTGGCAGATGCTGCATCTGTGTTGGAAGCGGAAATGAAGGGGCAGCGGGAGGACACAGGGAGGGACGGATCGCAGAGGGAGAATCGCAGAGAACGGAGTGGAATGTAGGAGCGTATCAGCCATCACTTTCTGTACAGCTCTGGAAAGAGTACAGTAATCCATATGAGATCACACTGATATCACCATCTGGTGAAAGAAGACTGCTGGATGACAGAAGAGAAGGAGCAGAGAACTTTTTACTTGATGGTTCCAGAGTACTTGTTTACGTAGGGGGACCTTCTCCCTACTCGGTGAACCAGGAAATCTACCTGGAGCTGATCCCGGAAGAATACGGGTATGTGAGAAGTGGTATATGGGCGATAGAGGTCAGGGCTCTTGGTGGAAATCCTGGGACTTATGACCTTTATCTGCCGTCAAGTACTGTACTTGGAGCAGCAACCCGCTTTTTTTCATCTTCGCCGGAAAAAACACTGACGATTCCGTCAACTGCTTACAAAGTAATCACGGTAGGTGCTTATGACGCTGCATATGAAAATTATGCAGATTTCTCTGGAAGAGGGTACTTTTTTGCGGATCAGCAGGGACAGATCGCAGGAGGTGCCGGCAGTGTGAAGCCGGATCTGGCAGCGCCGGGAGTTAATATACAGACGCTTGGGCTGAATGGAGAAATAAGGATGGTGACAGGAACTTCTTTTGCAACACCTTTTGTGACCGGAAGCGCTGCTCTTCTGATGGAGTGGGGGATCGTGCAGGGAAATGATCCGTTTCTGTATGGAGAAAAGGTCAAAGCCTATCTGCGCAAAGGGGCAAGAAGGCTTCGCTCATACGGCCGGTATCCCAATTCCCAGACCGGGTATGGAGCACTTTGTGTGGAGGGGAGTCTGCCTGAAAAATAAAAGGCCAAAACCTCTGACAGGTTTCAGCCTTTTACGTATCCGTTGCTTTTCAACTGGACAATTATGATTTATTTCTGTGCCGCCTTTGCTTTTTTCTTCTTTACAATTCGAAGCACAATGAACAGGATCAGCAATACACCTGCTGCAACACCACAGAATATGGGAAGCAGAGAAGCAGGGCGTTCCAGGCAGGCGAAGATGAATTCCTGCTTGTCTGTATTGAACACATAGTAGCTGCCGTCGATATATCCGGAAACCGGAACGAAAGCACCGTTATCGTAGATCTCAATTTCCGGATTTTCAATGCCTTCAGGAATCAGGTATCGGACAGTGAAAGGACCGGTTCCATTCAGGATACTGATTTTTTTGCATTCTGCTTTTGTTTTGGAATCCTCCGGATAAGCGTCAATACTAGTCAGGAGGAAACGATCCCCTTCTTTAAAGGTACCTTCCACCAGAGCCAGGGCCTTTCCGGTATCATCCTTTTCCGAACTTTCCAGTGTGCTTAAGTATTCAGTGTAAACAGCGTTGATCGTCTGGTCAAAGGTAAGGGAGGAAGTATTAAAATCTTCCCATTTTCCGGCATAACCTTTCTTTTCAGGAACCTTGGGGAGCTTTGTGGGATCAAAGCTTTCACCATAGGAGAGAGTGACTGTCGTTACCAGCCTGTCATCTGCCATAAAGGTCAGGGTGATGTTCTGGTAGATGGAAGGAAGATTGTCAAAGCACAGGAAGCTGCCATAAGGAAGAGGCTGTGCCTTTTCTTCGTAGCTGACCCCGTCAATGCCGGCAGGACAGCCTTCAACAAAGTAGTTTTCACTGATATCATCATTGACATCAGCCTTACCTGCGATAGAACCAAGATAATTGGTACCCTCTGTAATTTCAATCATGCTGTAGCAGTTTTTAATGGTCTTTCCGCTTCCGGCAATACCACCGATCTGATTTTCACCGGAAAGAGCACATTTGGCACTGCTTTCACGGATAGTAGAATCGGAAAATCCGGCGATACCGCCGACCATGTCTCCCCCTTCACTGGAAACATCTCCGTTTCCAATACAGGAAATAACACTGCCAAGTACCATATTTCCGACAATACCACCGACACAGTCCTTCTTGCCTGTAATGACACCACTGTTTTCTGATTTCCGGATGACGATACGCTGCTGGTAGCGGAAGTTCATGGACGTATCACTAAGTGAGATATCATCCTCCGGATCCAGATCATTTTCACGTGACATGGAACCGGCAACACCACCTACATTCAGATCGCCGTAAACTTTGCCTTTGTTCTGGCAGTTCATAACCTTACCGGTAATATCGGTTTCTTTATCTTCATCAGAAACATCGGTCACAAGATCTTCAGGATCCGTCACATCGTCATCAGCAGTGGTAATGATATTGCCAATGACGTTCAGTTCATCGGTAATGGCCTGAAGGTCATCCAGAAGAAGCTGGGACTTGTCATCTACCATGTTATTCAGTGTCCGGCTTTCAGAAATAATAGAGGAAAATCCGGAGCTTAATGCTGTATGCCAGCTATTGATCCTGGAACTGAAAATAGAAGTACGGTTACCGAGGGTATTCTTCATACTGTTAAGAGCGGAAGAAGTACTGTTGTAAACGTTATCCTGCATTTTATTCAGTTCTTTTTCTGCCGCATCCTTGTCGAAATTGTAGTCTGAAATCTGAGGAAGCGCAGAAGGATCAATGGTTGGCACTCCCGAAGGCCATGCCCATGGACTTCTTGTAGGTTCCGGTGTCACAGTGGGAGTTGGTGTTGCTATAGGAGTGGGAGTCAGAGTGGGGGCATCGTTCTGATCCTGTGGGGATACAGGGGAGCCCGGCTCCGTCATCCTGACAGTGACGGGTGCGGGTTGGCTCATTGTTGTTTTCATGGTATAGGAGCCAGTCTGACTTTCCGTATCATCATCCTGTAAAGTATTATTTTCAGAAACAGGGGTTGAAGCCGGAATACCTGATCCGGTGCTGCTATTACCGGCGCTGTTTCCCTGTGTTCTTCCATTGCCCTGAACTGGTGTTGCTGCCGGAGTAACGGTGGGGGCAACGGCAGGCGTTGCAGAAGGAGTCACTGAAGGAGTTACAGTTGGTGTAACTGTAGGGGTTGCATTCGGATCCTGGGTTCCTTCCGGAGTCATTGAAGGGCTGGGACTTAATGTGGGAATGGAATCCAGAAAATCCAGTGAGATTGGTCTTGGAGTCGGCAGGGATGACAGGTTTGTCAGCTCTGAGCTGAAGGAGTGCATGTCACCACTGGCTTCATCTGCGATACTATCAGCAGCCCGCTGGGTGGATTCTACTGCATCAAGCAGTTTATTTAACTGGCTGTTCAGGTCTGTAGAGGTATCACTGGCGTCATCTGTCATTTTGGTAACAAGATCATGCAGCTTGTTCAGTTCTGTATGCAGCTTGTCAAGAGTATCCTCGTTATATAGCATTTCACTGCTGGGTTCCATCTGACCGGCAATACCGCCTACATCTTTACGTCCATGAAGTACGCCGTAGTTGATGCAGCCTTCAATATAGCCCATCTGGCTACCGGCAATACCACCTACATTGTAGCCGACATGCTGGTAACCGACAGTACCGTTATTAACACTGGCACGGATGATACCTGTATTGCTGCCGGCAATACCACCGATGTCAGTTACACTGGCTACATTTTCAGTAGAAAGGAGGTCATCAACAGTCAGCATGGAGATATCAAGATCACCTTCTTCTACGGTGGTGTTTACTCTGGCACGGTTAACACAGTTCAGGATAGAACCGGCATTGGTTCCGGCGATGGCTCCAATCCGGTGATTACCATAAACAACACCTTCGGAGAGGCATTCACTGATAATACCGGTGACATCATTGTAGCCGGTAATCATACCGACATCATCGCCACCATTTAAATTACCGGTAACATGGCATCCGCTGATGATACCTTTGTTATAACCAACAAGCAGAGAAAGACCATCGTGGCTGCTCTCTGCTGTAGCAGTGCCATTGATGAAGAGGTCGTAGATCTCACCGCTTTCCTGAAGATAGCGGAAAAGACCGGTATTGTCACTGCCGGCGTCCTGGGTAAAGCCTTTGATGGTATGCCCATTGCCAATGAAAATACCACCGAAGGTGGGAACCGGGGTAAAGGCGGCAGTACTGAAATCCAGATCATTATCCAGTACAAAGACTTTTCCCTTTGACCAGGAATCGATCACACAGTTTTCAGCCATATCCTGAAATTCCCTCAGGGTTGTAATATGAATGGCATCTTCCAGAGAAAGCTCAGAAATTTCTGACTCTGAAGAGATATCCACGCCGCTAAAAGGAGTGGGAGAGGCATCCGGGTTTGCAGCAGCGATCTCCCTGGCATCTACAATAGTTCCAAATACTGGCTGAATCAGACAAAAGCAGAGAAGAAGGCCAAAGGCTGTCGCATATCTGATCCACTTACCTGGTTTTTTCTGATTACTCATGGGAAGCACTTCCTTTCTCGTTGTCTTTATCTGTATCTGTATCCGCATCTGCAGTCATTGCTGTGTCAGCAGCGGTGTTTGTATCAGCGCCTGCGTCTGCAACTGCCATTTCATCAGGCGGTGTATCCGCAGAAGAATTATCTTCCAGACTGGTTGCCTCACCAGAGAGGATCGTAGCATTCATGCTTCCGCGGATGATACCGTTGAAGCTTCCTTCTACAGTACCATTGACCTGACCTCTGATGATACCGGATACACGTGTGGCACCGGTAAAGGACTGCGGCGTGAGGTTGATCTTGCTCTTCAGCTCGAAGCTGGTCTTTTCAATGATAAAGTCACCGAGTACCAGGATCTGCGGAAGGACACCGAGTACCAGGACAATGGAAATGATAGTACCACGGCTTAAGCAGGTTCCGATCGCTGCGATGATCGGGTTGGTGGTCATGACGCCGATCAGGGCACCGGCAGCAGCCAGAATACTTCCCGAAGTAAAGATGGTGGGGAAGGACTGGTTCAGGGTAACAATGATCGCTTCCTTGGGTGGCATGGACTGCTTCAGATCCTTGTAATGGCTGGAAATAACGATCGCATAGTCGATATTGGCACCCATCTGGATGGAGTTAACGATCAGGTAGCCCAGGAAGTACAGGGGCGAATTCTGGAGATAAGGGAAGGAGAAGTTGATCCAGATACTTCCCTGGATGACCAGAATCAAAAGTACGGGCAATCCTGCGGAGTTAAAGGTAAACAGCAGGATAATGATAACAAATAAAGCGGACAGTACACTGATCAGCATATTATCCTGGTTGAAGGAGGATGACAGGTCATAATCACTGGTGGAGTTACCAACGACGTAAACAGAAGCATCATCATAGTATTTATCAGCCTCCTGATGGATGACTTTCAGGAAATCAAAGGTTTCCTGACTTTCCTCCGGAAGGTTCAGATATACGACAAGTCTGGACCAGTCATCTGTTTTCAACTGCAGCTTTGCTTTTTCAAGCTGATCGAACAGGTCATCCAGGGTATCCTGGATATCACCCTCCAGTGTGATATTGCCTTCCTCCATCTGATCCTTTAAGAAGAAAAACATATCAAAAAGAGGAACCTTGTATTTTTCAATGCCATTTACGATCTGACCATACTGATTGTTATTCACAGCATAAGCCGTATAAAGGAGATTTGCCACTTCGTATTCAAGCCCTGCCAGCTCTGAAAATTCCCGTGGATTCAAAGCATCCGTCAGATAATAGCCGTCCATGGCTTCCACACCTGCAAGACCGGTTGTTGATTTGACTTCCGGATGGCTTTCAAGGTCCTTTAAAAGGGCACTTTCCGATTCGTAGTCACCGGAAGGAATAAGTACCGCTACCATGTTGCTGGTACCGAAGGTATTCTTGATCTTCTGGTAGGCGATCTGACTTTCACTCTGCTTGGCGGTAGTCAGGTCCGTATAGCTGTAGCAGTAAGGACACTTGTTGGCAAAGATGCAGGCAACTACTACGATGGCAACGAAAAGAGGGGGAATGATAAATCTTGTCTTTACGTCAAATTTTCCAACTACTGTGATCGGAGGAATCAGATTTTTATGCTTGGTCTTGTCAATCAGGTTGCTGAACAGCATCAGGAGGCCTGGCATTAAGGTAAATACAGAAAGCAGACTCATCATGATCGCTTTGATCAGGACGACTGCCAGGTCACGGCCGATCAGAAAGTGCATGAAGGCCAGTGCTGCAAGACCGGATACCGTAGTCAGGGAAGAAGAGGAGATCTCCGGGATCGCTTTGCTTAAGGCAGCAATACAAGCTTCCCTTGCCGGTTTGGTTTCATGTTCATCACTGAATCTGTGACAGAGGATGATCGCATAGTCGATCGCCAGTGCGAGCTGCAGCACCACAGTAACCGAGTTTGAAATAAAGGAGATCGTACCGCACAGGAAGTTCGTACCCATATTCAGAAGGGCAGCTACACCAAAGGTAGCGATCAGGACAGGAACTTCCGCATAAGCTCTTGAAGTCAGGGTCAGTACGATGACAATGATCAGGGCAGCGATCACAACAATGACCTGCATTTCACTCTGCAGTTCGGCAGCAGTATCAGAACCAACCTCTGAATTTATGTAGGTATCATAATCTGCCAGCGTGTCTTCAATTTCATGTATGGCATGGACACTGATATCATCTGTGGTTTCACCGTCAAAGGTAACATCAAAAAGAGCCGATGAGTTTTTGTAATGGTCTTCCGTGTTGTCAAATACAGCATCACTGACACCATCGATCGCTTTCAGCTCTTCGGCAAGTTCTTCACCCTTTTCGTAGGAAATATTGGAAACCATGACTCTGGCAGTACCATAGGTAACAAACTGATCGTTCATGAGTGTCAGTCCCTGTCTGGTTTCGGTTGTGTCCGGCAGATAGGTCGTAATATCATTTTCTACTTTGACCCATCCATTTGCGATAATACAGAAAATAATGGCAAAAATATAAAGCAGGAAAAACAGGTTACGCTTGTCAACGATAAAGGTCGCCAGTTTTTCCATGGGAGTTGCCTTATTCTCTCCTGTCTCGTTCATGTGAAATCAATCCTTTCTTGCATGTTCTGTTCTCATTAGTCTAAATTATAACAAAAAAATTATAGGCTTATTTTATAAAATAGGCAATAAGCAAAAAGGCGCAGATGATAAAAAAAGATAAAAGTTTTATAAAAAGGTATTAAAAATTTATGTACAGATTTGGAAGCGTTTGACTTTGGAGAATCTTCTTATTATAATCAATTTGTGTCATTTAAGATGAATGCACAGAAAGAAGGAATTATTATGACGAAAATTGATATTGTATCCGGATTCCTGGGTGCAGGAAAAACTACATTAATAAAGAAGCTTTTAAAAGAAGCCCTTGCTGATACAAAAACGGTTCTGATCGAGAACGAATTTGGTGAGATCGGAATTGATGGCGGTTTCCTGAAGGAATCCGGTATTGAGATCAAGGAAATGAATTCAGGATGTATCTGCTGTTCCCTCGTAGGCGATTTTGGAACTTCCCTGAATGAAGTACTGAAGACCTATGCACCGGAGCGTATTCTGATCGAGCCCTCAGGTGTTGGCAAGCTTTCTGATGTTATGAGAGCAGTACAGAATGTGATCGATGAGAAGGATGTTGTATTAAACAGTGCCGTTGCAGTTGTAGATGCTTCCAAATGCAAAATGTACATCAAGAACTTTGGAGAGTTTTTCATTAACCAGATCGCACATGCAGGAACCATTATCCTGAGCCGTACCGGTAATATTTCAGAGGAAAAGCTGAACACCTGCATCGCCCTGATCCGTGAGCACAACGACAAGGCAACGATCGTGACGACTCCCTGGGACGAGCTGGATGGAAAGGATATTCTGGATACCATCGAAGGAGCCAAGGATCTGGAAGCAGAATTATTAAAGGAAATCATGGAACAGCATGAGCATGATGAGGAAGAAGAGCATCATCACCATCATGACCACGATCATGATCACGAGCATCATCACGACCATGACGAGGACCATGACCATGAGCATCATCATGAACATGATGAAAACTGCACCTGCGGCTGCCATGATCATGATCATCATCACCACCATCACCATGCGGATGAAGTATTTACAAGCTTTGGTATGGAGACAGCAGCAACCTACACAAAGGAAGATATTGAAGAGATCCTGAAGGCACTGGATGATGAAGAAACCTATGGTATCGTGCTGAGAGCCAAAGGTATGGTTGCAGATAAGAACGGTGGCTGGATCTACTTTGACTATGTTCCGGAAGAGAGCAATGTCCGCGCCGGTAAGCCTGATGTGACAGGTAAGTTCTGTGTGATCGGTTCCAAGCTGAAGGAAGATGCTTTAAAGAAGCTGTTTGAGAGATAAGAAACCGGAAGAGAGGAAATACTATGAAACCCGTATATATTATCAATGGATTTCTGGAAAGCGGAAAGACAGAATTTATATGCTATACACTGGGGCAGCCTTATTTCCGGATCAAGGGAACAACCCTTCTGATCGTCTGTGAGGAAGGCGAGAATGAATACAGCCAGGAGCTTCTGTCAAAAACAAAGACGGTTATGGAAGTGATCGAGGATGAGGAGGATTTCAATCCTTCCCATCTTCAGGAGCTGGAAAAGAAATACAAGCCGGAAAGGATCATCATTGAGTACAACGGTATGTGGAACTTCAAGAATATGAAGCTTCCCTGGTACTTTACCGTAGAGCAGCAGATCACGATTATTGATGCATCCACCTTTCCAATGTACTATACCAATATGAAATCCCTGCTTGCAGAAATGCTTCGGAAATCCGAGATGATCATTTTTAACCGTTGTGACGGTATTGAGGATCTAAGCTCCTATAAGAGAAATGTAAAGGCAATCAATCAGCAGGCAGATATCATCTTTGAGGATGCCAATGGGGAAGTCAATCAGATTTTTGAAGATGATCTGCCCTATAAGCTGGATGCACCGATCATTGAGCTGGATAATGAAGGTTACGGTATCTGGTATCTGGATTCCCTTGATAATCTGGATCGTTATATTGGAAAGACCATCCAGTTTGTAGGCATGGTAGTAAGACCAAAGGATTTTCCAAAAGGATACTTTATCCCGGGAAGAATGGCGATGACCTGCTGTGCAGAGGATATGGCATTCCTTGGCTTTGCCTGCAAATATGACAAGGCAGATACCCTGACAGAAAAGCAGTGGGTCAAGGTAACAGCCAGAGTAGAGAAGGAATATTTCTCCGATTATGAGGGAGAAGGACCGGTGCTGCATGCCATCAGTGTAGAGCAGACAAGGCAGCCTAAGGAGCCGGTGATCAGCTTTACCTGAGAAAATGAGAGGGAGATAAGGATATGTACCATTATACTGCCATACAGTGGTTATTTTTCTTCTATTTTTACTGTTTCTTTGGATGGGTTTTTGAATCAACCTATGTTTCCATCAAAAGCAGGCATTTTGTAAACAGAGGGTTTATGAGAGGCCCTTTCCTTCCTATCTATGGAAGCGGTGCAATCATGATGCTTGTAGTTTCCATGCCATTTCAGGATAATCTTATTCTGACTTATCTGGCTGGCTGCGTGGGAGCAACGCTTCTTGAACTGGTGACAGGCATGACAATGGAGGCACTTTTTAAAGTCAGATACTGGGACTACTCTAACCAGAAGTTTAATTATAAGGGACATATCTGTCTTTCCTCGACCATAGCGTGGGGATTCCTGACGATCTTTATGACGCAGTTCCTGCATAAGGGAGTAGAAAAGCTTGTGTTATCCATTCCCTATAATATACTGACGATCCTGACGGTAGTGCTGTCGGTTTATATTGTGGCTGATTTCACACTTTCCTTCAAGGCTGCTATGGATCTGAGAGATGTCCTGATCGGTCTGGATAAGGCAAGAGCCGAGATGGAGAAGATCCAGAAGCGTCTGGATGTGCTGATCGCAGTGGCAAATGATGAGAGAGAAACCAGAAAGCTGGAGAGAGAAGAACGCGCTGATGAGTGGATGGAGAATCTGGAGGAGAGGTTTTCAAAGGTCAGGGAACATCTTACCACAAATCCTGGAGCCTTTATGGACAATGTGAAGGATGAGCTTGCAGAGCTCCGCAGTAAGTATCTGGTTGAGAAGGAACACAGGCTTCAGTTTGACCGTCTGAAGGACTTCTATCAGAGAAGCCTGATCAAGGGAAATCCTGGTATGTATTCCAAGAAATTCAATGAAGCTCTGGAAGAACTGAAAAAAGCCGTGAACGACAGAAAGAGCAAATAAGATTTTGGAATAAATAAAACTTTTCAAAAAAATAAAAAAATTTTAAAAAGCTATTGACGAAACCCGCAGAGGATGATATTATACCATTTGTGACGTGAGTCAAGCGGAAGTGTCGGAACTGGCAGACGAGCAAGACTAAGGATCTTGTGAGCATTGCGCTCGTGTGGGTTCAAGTCCCATCTTCCGCATAAGAAAACCTCAGTATTTACTGGGGTTTTTCTTTTTTATGTTGCATTTCGTGTTGCAGGAAAACAGGAACCTGTTACAATGGAGATATTAGAGAACAAAGGAAACATTGAAGTGCACAGAATAGGAAAAATTGATCGAGAAATATATAGATGTATAACAGAGGACATCAGAACGGATGAAGTTATAATAACGGACGAACGAATAGCACATATTCGTGAACGACGTGGAAATGAATTCTACGACAAATATAGTGGTGTGTTTGATAAGATCCTGAAAGAACCTGATTATATTTTCAGAGAAAAAAGAGAACATACTGCATTGGTCTGTAAGAGAATTATTGAAGATGAAAAATATATTAATCTGGTTTTGAGGATTGCAATAGAAACAGACAATCCGGAGTATAAAAATTCTATTATTACAGCTATTGGAGAAAGTGAGAAACGTTTTGCGCAGCGATTGAGAAATAACGCCATCCTTTACAAAAAGGAATAAAGATGATATTATCATCATATAATATTTGTGCTTTACCCGGATAATTGTATGAGGTGGTAGATTTCGTAGCGACCACACGCCGATGGTACGACAGGGGAAACCCGAGAGATGCAGGAGCGGCTACGCCTGCCATATAATTATCCGGTTTTGCAATAAATAGTATCTTTTCTAATAGCCATCACGATGTTGTGATGGATTTTTTATATTATCATTAAAATATAATATAGCAGACAGAACAGGAGAAACCATGGGAAACGAAGCAGGACAGTGGATCATGTACGGTGTGGACTGGGATGATCCGGAGTGTATCCATACGGTGGAAGAAGCGATTACATATATTAATGAAGTCGGATTTCTGCCATTATTTAAAAATGAGATTCCCGGATTTTCCCTTGAAGAGAGGACTGTACCGGAATACTGGTGGTGTGATGATCCGGAAAGGGATCCCTGGATGTGGAGGGCTGTCATTGCCAGAAAGCATGATATTGTCTACGGTAAGTTCTTTGATAAAAAGGCTGGTTTTATTTCCAGGCAGTGGCTGCCTGTATTTGCCAACTACCGCAGGGATGGCTATGATTTTGATGCTCTTTATGAGGATGGAAAAGCTCCCAATAAGTATAAGAAGATCATGGATAACTTCATGGAAGATAAGGAAGAGGCTGAGATCTTTTCCAGCATCCTGAAGAAACAGGCTGGCTTTGGGAAAGACGGAGAGAAGGGCTTTGATGGAGCGATCACTTCTCTTATGATGCAGATGTATCTCTGCAACTGCGATTTCAGGAAGCGTGTGAATAAAAAGGGAATGGCATATGGCTGGGATGTGGCGGTATATTCATCTATAGAGCATATCTATGGATATGACCATGTGACATCCTGTTACCGGGAGGATCCGAAGGAATCCTGGAACCGGATCGTGAGTTATATGCATGAGATATATCCCATTGCAACGGATCAGCAGATCCGGAAAGTGCTGAAATAGGATTTATGACACGGGAGTTAAAGAAATGAGACCACCTGAAATAGCAGATTCAACAGAGGCAGAAAGAAGAAAGTATATCAGAGACACATTTCCGTGTATCGCTGATTGTGACATGTGTGGACTTTGCACAGTATTTAGGGGCAGGGATCCGGAAATTGCCTATAAGGATTATATCAGCGGAGAAAGGGAATTTATGGATGTTTCTGCTGATTACCGGTAAAAATATAAAATAAAAGGAGCCGCCAACATTTTGTGGATCATTCACAAAAACAGCGACTCCTTTTATTATGTACTATATTCATTTGGGAGATAGTGTGCATTGGTTAGATTCTTTCAGCGAAGCTCTTATAATACTCAACACAAAACTCATTAATTTTCTCGATAATCTTTTTCATAGTTCCCACCATTACCTTTCTGTGACAAGTGAACAGCTACTTTTCAAGTTTCCTTATGGGGGTCAGGCCTGACTTCCTTTTGATGATTATAATGTAACATATTGCTTTTATAATGTGAAATACATATAATAAATATATGACAATACCTGAAAGGTATTATAAATGACTGCGGAATACAGAGGTTAAAATACAGTTTTTGCAGACCGGATCTTACAGAAATAAAACAGAAAATAAAGAAAAACCGGGAGCCGAGAAAGGAAAAGAAACAGACATGGAGTTAAGACACATC
>CACXDC010000119.1 GCA_902766365.1 uncultured Lachnospiraceae bacterium
AATTCAAGAATAGCAGCAATGGTGATCTCGACTGTGTGTTTTGCAATAGGATGTGTATATCTGGATAAAATAACTACTTTGGAATTTGACAGAAGATGCGCAACGAAAACAATGATAATACAGGCAGTTTTCCCGTTTGGATTTTTTTTCGGGGCGATTATGACAGAATCCCTGTTTTTTGCATTATCTACAATGTTTTTTTATTACCTGAGGAAGCATAGTTTTTTTGAAGTTGCATTTTTGGGGTTTCTGGCCTGTCTTACAAGAAATCAGGGAGTATTACTCACAATAGCAGTTATTGCTGAACTTTTTGAAAGTGGACATTTGCTGAAGAGAATTGAGAAGAATGACTGGAAAGGAATCTGGACAGAGATCATATGGCCTGGGATTAAGTGTATGCCAATGATAGGGGGCACACTGGTTTATATGATAATAAATTATATGATAGAAGGAGATCCGTTCCGTTTTCTTTATTATCAGAAAAATCATTGGGGTAACAGACTGGTTCCTATCTGGGATACGTTAAAGTATGTGACCAGTTATACTGCTCAAAAATGGTATACACCAGAGGGAATGGCATTATGGGTGCCGGAGTTTGTTTTAATATTTATATATATAGCAGTAATAGCCTATGAAATAAAAATCAGAATCAGTGCTGCCTATTTGTGGAATCTGATTGCATATTTCCTTCTGACATATTCGTCCTCATGGCTGATCAGCGGAGCAAGATATACTTTATGCGCGGTACCTCTGTTTATGATTACAGGGCAATTTATCACAAAACATGAAAGAATGGGAAAGATACTTATTGGGCTATCTGGAGCATTGATGATAATTTACATGACAGGTTATTATCAGTGGAAGCAGATAATGTAGTATAAAGGGGGAAGTTTTGCAGGAAAGCTGTTGCAAGACCTGATGTTTCCGTGTATAATTCCAAGTGGAAAAGATTGTTACTAAAATAACAAATTCAAAGATAAAATAAATAACAGTGAGGAGAATGGATCATGAAGAAACCTACAGTTTTAATGATTTTGGATGGTTATGGACTGAATGACAGAAAAGACCATAACGCAGTAGCAGAAGCAAACACACCGGTTATGGACAAGCTGATGTCTGAGTATCCTTTTGTAAAGGGAAATGCCAGCGGCATGGCAGTTGGTCTTCCGGAAGGACAGATGGGAAACTCAGAGGTCGGACATCTGAATATGGGTGCAGGACGTATCGTACATCTGGAGCTGACCAGAATTACCAAAGAGATCAATGACGGCGATTTCTTTAAGAACCCGGCACTGCTTGATGCAGTAGAGAACTGCAAGAAGAACAATTCTTCCCTTCATATGTTCGGACTGCTTTCCGATGGTGGTGTACACAGCCATATCACACATCTGTTCGGACTTCTTGAACTGGCTAAGAGAAATGGTCTTGAGAAGGTTTATGTTCACGCATTCCTTGACGGACGTGATACTCCGCCGGCAAGTGGTAAGGGATATGCAGAAGAGCTGGAGGCAGAAATGAAGAAGCTTGGCGTAGGCGAGATCGCAACAGTCAGCGGCCGTTACTATGCAATGGACAGAGATAACAATTATGACAGAGTAAAGCTTGCTTATGATGCACTTACCAAGGGAGAAGGTCTTCAGGCAGACAGTGCAACTGCAGGAATCCAGGCATCGTATGACAGGGATGAGACAGATGAATTTGTAAAGCCTACTGTTGTGATGAAGAATGGAGCGCCGGTAGCAACGATTAAAGACAATGACTCCGTGATCTTCTTTAACTTCAGACCTGACAGAGCAAGAGAGATCACCAGAGCATTCTGTGATGATGACTTCAAGGGATTTGAAAGAGGAGAAAGAATCAAAACTACTTATGTATGCTTCTCTGATTATGATCCGACTATTCCGAATAAGGAAGTAGCATTCAAGAAGATTTCTGTTACCAATACCTTTGGCGAATGGCTGGCAGCACATCATATGAAGCAGGCAAGGATCGCTGAGACAGAGAAATATGCACATGTTACTTTCTTCTTCAATGGTGGTGTAGAGAAGCCCAATGAGGGTGAGGACAGAATCCTTGTAAATTCCCCGAAGGATGTTGCTACTTATGATTTAAAGCCACAGATGAGTGCATATGAAGTATGTGACAAGCTGGTAGCTTCTATCAAGTCCGGGAAATATGATGTGATCATCATTAACTTTGCAAACCCTGATATGGTTGGTCATACAGGTGTGGAAGCAGCAGCGATCAAGGCGATCGAAGTAGTAGATGAGTGTGTTGGCAAGGCTGTAGATGCAATCAAGGAAGTAGATGGACAGCTCTTTATCTGTGCTGACCATGGAAATGCAGAGCAGCTTGTTGATTATGAAACAGGAGCTCCTTATACAGCTCATACAACAAATCCTGTTCCGTTCATTCTTGTAAATGCAGATCCTTCTTATACCTTAAGAGAGGGTGGATGCCTGGCAGATATCGTTCCTACACTGATCGAACTGATGGGTATGGAGAAGCCGGTTGAAATGACAGGAAAATCTCTGCTGATTAAGAAATAGGTTATTTTATAAAACAGATTCATATGACCGCACGTTTAACTGAAAATATAGTTGGGCGTGCGGTTTTTTAGCAGAAACACAGTGTGAGGAAAATATGGACAGAAAAAAAGAAAATCTGGAGTATGGCATTGTAACAATAGTATCAGTAGGAGTTTTTCTGGTCATAGCTGGTATGCTGACAGGAAAGGGGCTACTGGATCCAACAGTATATAATTCGTATGCATTACAGGCAGATTCATGGAGACAGGGAAGGCTGGATCTCGGACAGGATTATCCATGGCTTGAACTTGCTATTTATCAAGGAAAGTATTATGTCAGTTTTCCACCATTTCCTTCTTATATTTTGTTTCCGCTGACTTTCTTTTTTGGAAGCAATACACCAGATGCCTGTATTCTGTTTATCAGCAATTTGCTGTGCGCATTTTATATGTACAGGCTGGCTGTTAAAGAAGGAATAAATCCGCAGGCAGCTATGCTGGAGACCTTACTTGCAGTGATCTGTTCTGATTATGTATTTGTGATGCTGGATCCATCAGTATGGTTTATTGCGCAGGCGATGTGTGTAACATTGTCAGCGGCATCTGTTTATTATGCTGTTGAAGGAAAAGGGGGCCTTGCACTGGCATTATGGGCATGTTCGGTTGGATGCAGGCCGATGCAGATCGTTTTTATACCATTATTGTTATATCTTTTATATCAGAAGGAACATAGAGACTTTCCGGAAAGAAAAGTAATGGAAATGATCAGGAGAAGAATTTTATGGTTTGTACCGGTATCATTAATAGCAATATCGTACATGGTTTTAAATTATGTCAGATTTGGAAGCATTTTTGAGTTCGGACGTAAATATTTGCCAGAGTTTGTGAACGAACCCAATGGACAGTTTAATGTTATATATATGAAAGAACATATAAGGCAACTGTTCGCATGGCCCCGGTTTGATGAAAACGGGCGTATGATTATTGATAACATGGGTAATTTGAGCATGATGCTTATAACACCGGTTTTTGCTATATGTATTTTATATATGATTTATTCTGTTGCAAAAGGAAACACTGTTTTATTGAAGAAACTGATTTTTGTCAGTATACTGGCAACAATTTATATGACAATCATTGTCATGCACAGGACGATGGGAGCGTGGCAGTTTGGCAACAGGTATTCTAATGATATCATCCCATGGATTTATCTTGGGATTCTGTGGTGTGATAAGGAATATCCAGGTCTGATTAAATATCATATACCATTTGCTGTATGGGGACTATGCCTGAACCTTGTGGGCAGTGTGGCTGTTTATAATTGGTGGATCTGATAAATCCTGATATCCCCACTGGTAAACACGCAGGGAAACATCTGGTCAAACAGGTTTTCATCCAATGTGAAGCTGCCTCTTTCCCAGGAGGAGATCATGATATAATCTACATCGTACTTTTCAAAAAGAACGGTAGAAGCAGCAGGATCCTCAAACATGCTTTTTACATCCTTCACCTTTTGCTCATCGTAAATACCATGAGTAGAAAGAAGGAGAGGAGAACCGCTTACGATATTGCGGCCAGTCAGGGAAGTGATCTCATTAACATGACGGTCATTGGTCAGGATCACAGCGTCTGCAGGAGCCGACTGTTCAATATAAAGAGCTGCTGCTACATGATTGTTTGCATAAAGAGTGTAATCGGAAACCATTTCCCGGCCGATGGTCAGGAGGGCGGAAACACAGGAAAGCAGAAGAAAGCAGGCAGTCCAAAAACGGACACCTGGAAGACTTTTGGTTTTCTGGTAGATCCGGTATCCATAGTCCGCACAGAGGCAGCACAGGAACAGATAGACCACATACAGCAGCTTGTTATTGTCATAAGTGTTGGGAGAGAAAGAGATCAGCTCCATGACAAACCAGATCAGAAAAGCCGGACATATGATAGCAAAGGTCTTTCTGGAACAGTAGATCAGTGCCGGGATCAGCAGAAGAAAGATCACACCGAAGTTTTTGATATAAAACCAGAGATAAGGATCCCCCTGATTTGACCAGTTAAAGTGACTGGTGGTAAAGCCGGAGCCGGATGCCTGGGAGAACGTCCAGGTAAAGAGCTGTGGCAGGGCAAGCAGCAGTATGATCACAAGATAAATGCCCCAGGTGAAAAGTAGCTCTTTACAGCCATTCTGCTTTATATAGGAACAGAGTGCAGTGATGCCAAAAAGAAATAACAGTACAAGAACAGAAAGGCACACTTTCATAAAAACAGGACTGTCACTTCCGGATTCTCCATGGCTGAAAAGCTGCAGGATACTCATGCTGGTAAAGAAGAAAAGACAAAGAATGAGTCCAGGCCTTTTAGCAGAAATCTTATGAGGCAGACTGCTGCAGAGCTGCATGAGAAGCCAGGAAGCACTGATCATAGCCATAGCCAGAAAAGAATGGGTATGGATCATGGGGAGCGTTCCAACCAGAAGTGCAGTGAAAGGAAACAGATCTTTCTCACCGGCATAAACAGCACGCCACAGAAGCCACAGGCAGGGGAATAGCAGTGCATACCCGAAGAGTGTGGCACGCTGTGGAAGGAGCATATCGACAATGACATTTACGAAACGGATGTTATTGCCGATCAGGTTTGTAGGAGTCTGATAATATTCCGTGAAAATATTCTGAAAGAAATAAGTCTTATTATTCGTCTAGTCCAGGAAATAAAGAAATCCAAGTCCTCCGTTATAAAAGAATAAAAACCAGGCAAGACAGGCTGTTGAAGCCTTTTTTAACCATGTACAGGCAAAGCAGTAAAAACCTGTCATGACCTGAAGAATGGCAAAGTACATGGGAAACATATAGGCATAGCGCAGGGAAGCACCGAAGGTATACAGGCTGGAAGAAATGCTGTCACAGAGAAATGGATAGCAGAGTCTGTGACCGGGAGAGATCGTATATTCCGGAGGAAAGGTCTGCTGAATGGAAATTCCGGTGATGACACCAAGATGAAAGTTGATATCTCCATAGGAACACTGACCGGTGTGCAGTCCATCCTGCTTTACTAACAGGGTATGGGTAGAGAGCATATAAGCAAAAAGAATAAAGGTAATGCTGCACAGGATCAGAAATATCCGGTGCTTTTTCACAAAGGCAACCATATTTTCCCTGGAAGGCAGATGGTAAGGGGCACTTTCAACCCTGAAAAGATCCAGCAGAAAAAGGATCAGTGTACACAGTCCTGCTGCCAGTATATGAGACAGCTTTGTAAATCCGAATAGAAAGGAAAACAGGGCAGGAACCCACATCAGAAGGACGCTTCCCAAAACACTGCCGCACAGAAGCCTTGTGATCATATCTTTTTTTCGGAGCAGAAAGCCGGTAAAAAGAATACCGCAGCCCTGGAAATACAGAAACAGAACGGTACCGGTGAGATCACCCAGAACAGAGCCGGTGTGTAATAAAGTATTCATAGACAGTTCCCCTTTTACGAAAATGATCATCAGTAAGGACTGATTTTACATTATGTTATCACACAGCTTATGGGAAAACAATGAAGAATACGGCACACCACAGAGTTCCTTAAGATAACCTAAAGATAGTCTTAACATTCCGTCAGATACATTGACACAGGGAAAATGCTCTGCTAGCATGAATACATCACAGGTGTATTAACTGTAATAATACACATATGAAAAACAGATTCGCTCAGATCGGAAGAGAGGGGGACGCTATGATTTATATTGATGTCAAGGACAGCAGGCCTATATATGAGCAGATCGTTGAGAAGACCAGAATGCTGATACTGCGTGGGGTGATCAGGAAAGATGAAAAACTGCCAAGTGTCAGAAATATGGCAGTAGAGCTTTCCATTAATCCCAATACCATACAGCGGGCATATGGGGAACTGGAGAGGCTTGGTTATATTTATACCGTTAAGGGGAAGGGGAATTTTGCATCAGGAAAAGAGTCACTTCTCATGGAGTACAGGAAAGAACTGCTTGATAAAATTACACAGACCAGTGAACTGGCATTCAGCATCGGAGTAACAGAAAAGGAACTGACAGAAGCAGTTCTGGCGGCAGAAGGGAGAGCGTGAGATGATAGAGATCAGAAATATCAGCAAGTCGTTTGACGGGATCAAGGCAGTAGATAATGTCAGTGTCTCGATAAAGGAAAATACCGTATTTGGACTGATCGGAACCAACGGGGCAGGAAAGAGTACCCTCCTTCGGATGGTTGCAGGGGTGCTGGAACCGGATGAAGGGGAACTGGCGATAGATGGTCTTGCTGTACTAAATAATGTAGAGGCAAAGAGAAAGTTTTATTTTATCGCAGATGAGCCATATTTCTTTGCAAACAGTAATGCGGCAGATATGCAGAAATATCTTTCCAGTGTTTATCCTGAATTTATGACAGAAGATTTTTACAGTTATCTGGTAAATTTTGGACTGGATAAAAGGCGCAAGATCAATACCTATTCCAAAGGAATGAAGAAACAGCTTGCTCTGATCTGTGGCATCTGCAGCAATGCAAAATATCTTCTCTGTGACGAAACCTTTGACGGACTTGATCCTGTTATGCGGCAGGGAATAAAGAGTATTTTTGCCAGTGAAATGGAAAGAAGAGGGCTGACACCCGTCATTGCTTCCCATAACCTGCGTGAGCTTGAGGATATTTGTGATCATGTGGGACTGCTTCACAAGGGTGGTGTGCTTCTGTCCAGGGATCTTGAGGATATGAAATGCAATATCCAGAAAGTACAATGTGTATTTGCAACCAGTGAGGATGAAGCAAGGGCGATCGGAGCACTGGATATTATGAAGAATGAAAAGAGAGGGTCGTTAAATACGCTTACGGTACGTGGAAACAAGGCAGAAATCCTGGCAATTTTCGCTACTGTCAATACTATATTTTTTGAGGCTCTTCCTTTATCTCTTGAAGAGATCTTTATCAGCGAAACGGAGGTAGTTGGCTATGACATCAAAAAACTCATTCTGGGTTAGTCTGAAGGAAAACAATAAAAGAAGGGTCTGGCTGTGGATTTTAAGTGCATTTGCTTATCTTGTGATGCTGCCTACAATAACAGCTCTGATCATTAGTAGCTGCAAAACAAATAATATGTATCTGATCGAGCAGTTTGGAGAGATTGCAGGAACAGAGAGCATCAGGAAAGAAACCATGGCACAGCTCCTTAACGTGTTTGGCGGGGATCATGTGTTTCTTCTGCTGATGGCATCTGCAGCGGCAGTAATCAGTGGAATCCAGGGCTTCAGCTATCTGTATCACAGGAATAAGATTGACTTTTATCAGGCGGTGCCGGTCAGACAGAGCAGACGTTTCCTGACAATCTGGCTGAATGGCATTCTGGTTTACCTGATCCCCAGTCTTCTTGGAACAGGCTTAAGCCTTCTGATCATGGCTGGAAATCATGTTATATCGGGTGAAATACTGCGGCAGACATGGCTGGCTTATGGGCTGATCCTTCTGGTGTATCTTGGGTGTTATCATATGGCTGTCCTTGCTGTGATGCTGACAGGGAATGTATTTATCACATGTCTGGGAACAGGTGTCTTCTTTGGATATGAATGGATGATCAGAACGATCATTCTGAATTATCAGCAGATGTTCTTCAGTCATTATTCAAACCTGAACCAGTCGGATATCCCGTATTTGCTGCCAATCACCATGTATATCCGTTATATAGATAAGCGTCATAATGGACAGGGAAGCCTGTGTACGATAGTTCTTCAACTGACTTTATTTGCAGCAGCGGTTCTGGCACTGGCGTACTGGTGTTACAGGAAACGCCCGGCAGAAGCAGCAGGAAAAGCTATGGCTTTTAAAGTGATACAGCCTGTCATTAAAATAGCACTGGCGGTACCGGCAGCATTGCTGGCAGGACTTCTGGTCAGCAATATTGTAGGTTATAATCCGCTATGGGGGGATGGCTCTGCAGGCTTCCCGGTCTTTGCCATGGTGGTCATAACAATCGTGGTATGCTGCCTGATGCAGGTTGTTTATGAGTTTGATATTCGTGGCCTGCTCCATAAGAAATGGCATATCCTTATATCCGGGGTGGTCGTGGCATTGATTTTCCTTTGTTTTTCCAGGGATCTGCTTGGCTATAACAGTTATGTCCCAAGGGCAGATAAAGTGAGCAGTGCGGCAATGATCCCACCATATGAATACAGCATGTATGGGGATAATTATTATAACGAAGATCTGAAATATATAGATCGTACGGGATATCTGGAAGAGAATATGTATCTGACAGATATAGGAACACTGAACAAACTGCTCCAGAAATCCATAGACAGTCTGAAAAAATGTAAAAACCTGCATGGTCTTTATGAAGATGAAACAGCAGAATGGTATACGCTTGATGTTGTGTATCGGATGGGCAGCCGCAAAACGGTCCAGAGAAATATTTATGTCAATCTAGATGATCCTGAGACGCTGGAACTTCTGGATCGTGTGATGGGATCAGAGGAATATATTTCGGCTGTGTACGGTAAAATGATCGATACACTGTATCAGATCATGGAAAATGAACCGGAAGACGTAAAACTCAGCTATGCTTATGGAAATGGTATTTATACAGATAAGCTGTCAAAGGAGGATATGCTTACACTGATGAAATGTCTGATGGAGGACGTAAGAAAGGCAAAGTTTTCCGAAACAAGGCAGGAGATCTGTTATGGAATGCTGGAATTTAATGTTCAGAAGGAATCCGGCTTCTATACTATGAGTCAGCGGAAGGAGTTTAAGATTTACTCATCCTATGAAAACTGTGTGGCATTTCTGAAGGAAAAGGGTCTGTATGAGGAGCGGTTTATTGATCCGGATGATATTGAGAAAATACAGGTGATCAATTATAATTATGATAAACAGAATGCAGAGACGATGGTCATGGATCCGGCCATGTACAGTGACACCATGACGGAGGCAGTATATTATTCAGATAATGAGTATATGGATGATCCCTATATGGTGAGCATGACATACAGCGACAGGAAAGAAATTGAAGAGATCTGCAGCAGACTGTATCCGATGGACTGGAGCGATTCCGGTTTCAGCTCGGACAGGGAGTATGAGTCAGATTATATGATCACTGTTTACTTTAAACCGGAAAGTGATGTTTCTTTAAGCTATGGAGGCTCTGCTGGATGCTATTTCCTGAAAGGCGAAGTGCCTGAATATGTACAGGAGGATACTGCCTGTCAGGAATAATGCTGTTGACAACAGGAGGATAAAGGATGAAGGTAAGGCAGGAAGGAAACAGACTGATCATAGCAGAAGGTGTTTCACAGGTATGGATCGATCCCTGGGGCGAAAATTCTGTCAGGGTCAGGATGACAAAAGAAGCCAGAATGGACGAAAATGACTGGGCACTGACAGAGCCTGTGAAAGAATGTATTCCAGTTATCACCGAAAGTGAACTTGATATTACCGATCCCTGGTACAAAGGGGAAGAGTGGGCGAAGTATCATATGACCGGGAAGGAATATACCATGGTCAATGGTAAGCTTACTGTGAAGATCAATCCGGAGGGGTGGATCAGCTTTTACAACCAGAAGGGAGAACTGCTAACAGCAGAGTACTGGAGAAACAGAAACAGGATCAATCGTTATGCGGTTCCCCTAAGGATTGATGCCAGGGAAATGAAGCCTGTGCAGGGAACTGATGAATATGAAGTGACCATGCGGTTTGAGGCTTTTGATGATGAAAAGATCTATGGTATGGGACAGTACCAGGAAAAGAACCTGAATAAGAAGGGGGCGATCCTTGAACTGGCTCAGAGAAACAGTCAGGCCAGTGTACCCTTTATGGTATCCAGCAGGGGGTATGGATTTTTCTGGAATAACCCGGCAATTGGAACGGCAGCTTTTGGTGCGAATAAGACAGAATGGTATGCAAAGCGGACAAAGAAGATCGACTATTTTATCACGGCAGGGGATACGCCTGCTGAAATAGAAAAGCAGTACAGTGATGCGGCAGGACGGACGCCCATGATGCCGGAGTTCGGGCTTGGCTACTGGCAGTGCAAGCTGCGATACCGGAATCAGGAGGAACTTTTAAAGGTAGCCAGGGAACATAAGAGAAGAGGCCTTCCTATGGATGCCATTGTCATTGATTTCTTTCACTGGTCCATGCAGGGGAACTTCGAATTCGAAAAGCGTGACTGGCCGGATCCGGAGGCGATGGTAAAGGAACTGAAAGAACTTGGGATCGAGACGGTAGTTTCCGTATGGCCGACGATTGATGAAAGAAGCAAATATTTCGGAGAGATGAGTGATAATGGTTACCTTGTCCGGACAGACAGGGGCTGTGGTGATCATATGACCTGGATGGGAAACACGATCTTTTATGATGCCACACATCCGGGAGCAAGGAAGTTCGTTTTTGATAAATGTAAAAAGAATTATTATGACAAGGGAATCCGGATCTTCTGGCTGGATGAGGCAGAGCCGGAGTATGGTCCTTATGATTTTGACAATTACCGCTATTATGCGGGACCGGCACTGCAGTGCAGCAATATTTATCCGGTGATGTATGCCAAGGGCTTTTATGATGGGCTTAAAGAAGCAGGAGAGAAGGAGATCATGAGCCTTGTACGCTGTGCATGGGCCGGTAGCCAGAAATATGGTGTGCTGACCTGGTCCGGTGATATCCACTCTTCCTTCCGTGCCATGAGAGAGCAGCTTCAGGCAGGCCTGAATATGGGTATGGCAGGTATTCCCTGGTGGACTTCTGATATCGGAGGCTTTATAGGCGGTGATATTACAGATCCTGCATTTAAGGAGCTGCTTGTCAGATGGTTTGCATGGGGCGCATTCTGTCCGGTATTCCGTATGCACGGTGAAAGATCACCATGGTATGAAAGAGAACAGGAATTTATCGATGGTGTCCGTCAGCTTACTTCCGGTCAGGACAATGAAGTATGGAGCTTTGGAGAGGATAATTATGAGATCCTGAAGAAGTATCTGTTACTTCGTGAAAAACTCCGTCCCTATATCAGAGACTGTATGAGAAGAGCCAGCGAAACGGGCGAACCTGTCATGCGGCCTTTGTTCTTTGATTTCCCGGAGGATAAGAAGGCATGGGAAACAGAGGACGCCTATATGTTTGGAAAGGATCTTCTGGTAGCACCGGTGATGGAAGCGGGCGTGATGGAAAGAGCAGTGTATCTTCCTGCAGGCAGCAAATGGACAGAAAGTGCGACCGGTAGGGTATATGAAGGCGGCGAAACAGTAAGTGCCAGTGCACCGATCGATATTATTCCGGTCTTTATCAGGGAAGGTGCAGACATTTCCGTATATGAAGACTGACATAAACGAAACAGGATAGAAGTCCCTGTAAGGATAAGAAAATATAGAAGTAAAGGGATAACAGACATTCGGAGAGATTCGGGTGTCTGTTTTTTTTAGAATTGAAACATACGGACATATGATAAAGTACTGTTCTTGTAAAAAAGACTTCTGAAAATGTATGTAAAATGAAAACCTGGGATGGATTTTCGAAAAATTTCGATCTGCATGGTTGATTTTTAACAAAAACGGAAAGAGTTAAACGTTTTCGTTAAATGTTTAAGTAGAAAAAACTTATAGATATTTAACAAACTTAAATAAGTTTAGCTGAAGGCATTGAACAATATGGAATGATTGTAATAAAATTATAGTAACTTAAATTCAACTGGGCAATGTCTGCCCATAAGTTCCAAAGTGTGTAAAAGGATGTTCAGAAGGAGAGAAACGATCATGGTTCAATTTTCAAAGAGGATGAAGCGTTTACTTGCAATTATGATGGTGGAAATTGTAGTTGCATCAAATGTATTCGTTTCCTATGCAGATGAATATACCAGTGATGAGCCCAAAGTGATGGCGCAGATGACTGAGTCAGAAGCGGACGAACTGGCAGCTGAAGTGGAAGCGAAAGACGCAGAAGAGGAAGCAGTAGCCGGGGAAGCTGCTGAGGAAGAAGCATACACAGAAGAGGAGACGGAAACACCGGATGCTTCTTATGAGGAAGAGACACCTTCACCGGAAGAAACAGAGAATACCGGTGAAGCAGAGGCAGAAGAAACGGCTTCTGCAGCTCCTGCAAAAATCCCGACAGATGAAACGGGAAATCAGGAAGAGCAGGAAGAAGCACAGGCAACAGCAACACCTTCTGAAACACCGGAAGTAAAAGAAGAAAAAGCAGCAGTCAAAGTAAGCGCTGCCTTTGAAGATACCGAAGGAAATGCGATCGAAGAGCTTGCAGAAAAAGAACTGGCTTTCGGGGAAACCAGGGATTTGACAGAGGCTCCTTTTACTGTGACAGGCTATGAATATAAAGAAGCCAGGATCCATGATGAAGTTGCTCTTTCCCTGGTAGTAACAGAGAAAGAAACAGACGATGCAGAGACAGCAGAACAGGAAGAAGCGGAAGGATCCACCGCAGCCACCCTTGTATACAGCTATATGACAGTGGATGGAGAAGAAGTTGTCCTGACAGAGGATACAACAGTTACCTTCGTTTATGAAGCGGAAGAAGTGATCAGTGCCAGAGTTACGGTTTCTGCAGTAGACAGCTTTGGAGATGCGATCGCAGGGAAATATACAGACATGGATCTAGATAAGCTCTTTAAGGGAACAGATACACTGATCCTTGATGATACAGAGAATCCGCCTGTCAGCAAGGTGCAGGTACGGAAAGGACTGTTTAAGGTTGTCCAGTATCAGTATGTAAAAGCAACCATGGATCAGAAGATCCTGACAGGACTTAAGAGAGAAGAAGTAAAGTCAAAAGATGCTGAAAAGAAATATGTATACTCTTTCTCCACAGATGGGGAAAGCTGGACTGAGATCGAAGAGGATGTAACAGTTCTTCTTGAATATACAGATGGACAGAAATCTGTATTTACCTATGAAGATGATCAGGTGCTGGTAACAGCGACTCTGCAGCATGCAGGAGCGATCCCTGAGGATGCACAGTTCGTAGTAACACCGGTTACTCCGTCCAGCAGTGATTATAACTATGATGCCTATATGAATGCACTGAATGCCAATGCAGACAGGATCGTGGCAGACAGTGACAGACCGGATGGCGGCAGGAAGACCTTTACAGAAGAAAATACACTTCTGTATGATGTGGCATTCCTTGCACCGGCAGTGGACGAAGAGGGAAATGTACAGGAGGATAATCTGATCGAATACCAGCCTGCAGAAGGTATGGTAAATGTTTCCTTCGTATTCAAGCAGAATCAGCTTTCTGACGGACTGGATGCCAGAAGCGAAGAGGATCTGACGATCGTACATCTGCCCCTGCAGGAGGCTGTCAAGGAAGAGACAGCAACCACAGCCGCAGCTACGGATATTTCTGCAGCAGATGTCAATGTGGAGATCGTAGCAGATTCTGTTTCCCTGAATGGAACTACCGATCAGGCAGATTTCTGTCTGAGCAGTTTTTCCGTGGTGGCAGTGACAAAGAGCGGAGAGAAGACCGAAATTGAACCGATGACGGACTACTCCCTGCATAATATTTTAAATAATGTCTACTGAATAATGGAAAAGGCCTTG
>CACXDC010000120.1 GCA_902766365.1 uncultured Lachnospiraceae bacterium
GATTGCCAGCAGTCTTATGGCCTGCGGAAAAACGGCAGCATCCGGGGGAGAGACGGATACTGCATCTGCTTTTGAAAGTGCTTCTTCAGAGGATGTGTCTGTCACATCGGAGGAGGAAAACGATCAGGAAGGAGCAGAAGAAGCGAAAGATGCTTCCGGCAGAGAAGATCAGGCAGAAGCAGAAAAAGCATCAGAAGAAGATCAGGCAGGCGAAAGCGGGGAGGATGGAATAGTGAGTAAGAATCCGGAAATGAGGAATATAACGGCACAGCAGGTCGTAAGCGAAATGAAAATTGGATGGAATCTTGGAAATACCCTGGACAGTACCAATGGAAATCTGATGAAGAGCATGCCGGCGGTGAACTGGGAAACAGCATGGGGCAACCCGGAAACGACGAAGGAACTGATCGATACTGTAATTGACAGTGGCTTTCAGGTGATCCGGATTCCGGTGAGCTGGAACGATCATATCATGGTGGCTGAAAATTATAAGATCCAGGAGAGCTGGATGGACAGGGTACAGGAAGTAGTAGATTATGCTTATGAAAATGGTGCTTATGTCATACTTAACACCCATCATGAAGACTGGTATGCTACTTACTATGACAAAGAAGAGCAGTCAGAGAAGGTACTTACCGCTGTATGGGAGCAGATCGCAGAGCGGTTTCGCGATTATGATGAGCATCTGATCTTTGAAGGACTGAATGAGCCGAGAAAAAAAGGAACCAGTGTGGAGTGGAACGGTGGTGATCAGGAAGGCTGGGATGTTGTGAATGATCTGAACAGGGTCTTTGTGGAAACTGTCAGAAAGAGCGGAGGAAACAACGAGGACAGGATCCTGATGATACCGGGCTATGCAGCCAACTGCTTTGAAGGCATGAGGCATGTGGAGATCCCGGAGCAGAGAGGGAAGATCATCGTATCCGTACATGCTTATGAACCTTATGATTTTGCACTGAATAAGCAGGGACGGGGGACCTGGGACAATGATACGTCTAATATTGATGCTATCATGCAGTCCATTGACGAACTGTTCCTGTCAAAGGGGATTCCGGTGATCATTGGCGAGTTCGGAGCCATGTATAAAAATGTAAAGGGAAATGAAGAAGAGCGGGCAGCCTGGGCGAAATATTATGTAAGTACAGCAGCGAAAAAGGGGATTCCCTGTATCTGGTGGGATAACGGAGCCTTTGAAGGCGATGGAGAATTATTTGGACTGATCGACAGGGAGAGCTGTGAATGGAAGTATCCGCTGATCGTAAAGGCATTAAAGGAAGGCGCAGAAGCAGCGGATATCGGAGGTTGAAATGGCGAAAGCAGTTAAAATGAAGGATATTGCCGACAAACTGAATATCAGCGTGATGACAGTTTCCAAGGCACTGTCCGGCAAGCCCGGAGTCAGCGAGGCACTCAGGGCAAGGATCAAAGAGCTGGCTGATGAGATGGGCTATATTGCACTGGAATCTGACAATAAAAAGAGCTATAACATTGGTGTACTGCTTGCCTATTATTATACAGAGAACTGTGCAACCTTTTACTGGAAGCTTTATCAGGAGATCAATACACGGGCTGTCAGGGATAACCGTTTCGTATTACTTGAAATTGTAAGTGAAGAGGATGAAAAGGAACTTTCCTATCCCAAAATGCTGAGAGAGAATAAAGTAGACGGTGTTGTCATCCTTGGAGCGATGAGCAAACCCTATCTGAAGATGGTAGAGGAAAAGTCAAAGGTACCTGTTGTCTATATGGATTTTTATGAAGAAGAGATCCCGGAAGACTGCGTGATTTCCAACAGCTTCTACGGAACCTGGGAGATCACCAGGTATCTTTTAAAGAAGGGACATAAAGACATTGCTTTTGTGGGAACACTGTTCAGTACAAAGAGCATTACAGACAGATATCTCGGATATGAGAAGGCCATGCTGGAAAGTGGCAGGGAGATCAGAAAGGACTGGATCATTCCAGACAGAGATGCAGCAAGAGCCAGCCTGGAAGAAATTCCTCTGCCAGAGAAGATGCCAACAGCCTTTGTATGCAACTGCGATGTGACAGCCAGCA
>CACXDC010000121.1 GCA_902766365.1 uncultured Lachnospiraceae bacterium
CGCCTGCTGTTTCTTCTTTCGCTTCATTTCCGCAATACGGCGCTGCCGTCTTTCTCTGGCCGCTTCATATTCATCAAACTGCTCTTCCAACAATCAAACTCCTCTATTTATAACGCTGCTTCGCAATCCTTGTTTCTTTCTGCTTCGCAGCCGCTTCTTCCCTTCTTCTGTGACCGCTCTCGAAGCCGTGCTTTTGCACTTCCTGTTCTGCTTTCGCAGAACCTTCGATCGCTGTTGTGCGCAGGGAAAACAAATGTCTGCTTCGCAGCCGCTTGTTTTCCTTCTGCGCACACAAAGAACAGGATAGCCTTACGGCTATCCTGCAATAAACTGATTCTTCTCTCCATCGTAGGTATATCCTATTCCGGAAAGTATCTTCTGTATCTGCTCCTTATCTTCATCCAGATCCTCACAGAGAGCATCCAGGCTTCCATAAAAATCACGGAGCTTCATATTTACAATACTCAAAAGCATATTTGCGTCCTGCGGTAACATCCTTTACCCTCCTGTCTGTTTCTGCAGTCCTTACGCTTTCTTCTCCACCCTGGCTGTAAGTTCTCCATCTGCCACATCGATCAGGATCGTATCACCCTCATCAGTCTCATCAGCAAGGATCAGCTTAGCTGCCAGTGTTTCTACATATTTCTGTACATATCGCTTCAAAGGTCTCGCGCCATAAACCGGATCATAGGCATTCTCCACGATCAGATTCCCAGCTTCCGGAGTCAGCTTTACGGTAAGCTCCTTATCTGCCAGTCTCTTATTCAGGTCTGCAATGATAAGTTTAATTATGCCACCGATATTATCTCTGGTCAATGGTTTGAATAAAATCGTTTCATCCAGACGATTCAGGAATTCAGGTCTGAAATGTGCCCGCAGATCATTCATAACCTGCTGCTGTGCTTCCTCACTGATATTACCCTTTTCATCAATACCATCAAGCAGATAGGATGCTCCGATATTAGAGGTCATGATCAGGATCGTATTCTTAAAATCTACGGTACGTCCCTGGGAATCCGTGATACGTCCGTCATCCAGTACCTGCAGCAGTACATTAAACACATCCGGATGAGCCTTTTCGATCTCATCAAACAGAACAACGGAATACGGTTTTCTTCTGACAGCCTCTGTCAGCTGACCGCCCTCTTCGTATCCAACATATCCCGGAGGCGCTCCGATCAGTCTGGACACAGAATATTTCTCCATGTACTCACTCATATCGATACGTACCATATTGTTCTCATCATCAAACAGGGCTGCTGCCAGTGCTTTGGCAAGCTCTGTCTTACCTACACCGGTAGGGCCGAGGAACAGGAAAGAACCAATCGGCTTCTTCGGATCCTTGATACCAGCTTTGGAACGGATGATTGCTTCTGTCACCTTGGTAACACCCTCGTCCTGTCCAATGACTCTCTTATGCAGCTCTTCATCCAGATGTAAAGTCTTGTTTCGCTCGCTCTCTGTCAGCTTGGCAACCGGGATACCTGTCCATCTGGAAATGATCCTTGCGATCTCCTCTTCGGATACGCTCTCATGAACAAGGGAAAGATCCTTATCCTTTACATTTGCCTCTTCGATCTCAAGCTGCTTCTTTAAGCTGGGAAGGGTACTGTAGTTCAGCTCACTGGCCTTGGCAAAATCGCCCTCCCGCTGTGCGATCTCTATCTGATTATTTACATTTTCAATTTCCTCACGGAGCTTTGACAGCTTTTCAACGGAAGCCTTTTCATTCTCCCACTGTGCCTTCCTGTTGCTGAACTCTTCCTTCAGTTCAGCCAGCTCCTTCTGCAGATCCTCCAGTCTCTCCTGGCTGAGTCTGTCGTCCTCCTTTTTCAGGGCGATCTCTTCAATGGAAAGCTGATCGATCTTACGCTTCAGTTCATCCAGCTCTGTTGGCATGGAATCCAGTTCTGTTTTGATCAGGGCACAGGCCTCATCTACCAGGTCGATCGCCTTATCAGGCAGGAACCTGTCAGAAATATATCTGTGAGAAAGGACTGCCGCACTGACAAGGGCATTATCCATGATCTTAACACCGTGGTAAACCTCATATCTTTCCTTCAGACCACGGAGAATGGAAATGGTATCCTCAACAGTAGGCTCCTCAACCATAACCGGCTGGAAACGACGCTCCAGAGCCGCATCCTTCTCAATGTACTGCCGGTACTCATCCAGTGTGGTTGCACCGATACAGTGAAGCTCACCTCTCGCCAGCATGGGCTTTAACATATTGCCGGCATCCAGTGCACCATCTGTCTTACCTGCACCAACGATCGTATGCAGCTCATCAATGAACAGAATGATCTGTCCTTCGCTGTTCTTCACATCTTCAAGAACCGCTTTCAGACGTTCCTCGAATTCGCCTCTGTACTTGGCTCCGGCTACAAGTGCACCCATATCCAGTGCGAAAATCTTCTTGTCCTTCAGTCCCTGCGGCACATCGCCTTTCACAATACGCTGTGCAAGTCCTTCTACAACTGCTGTCTTACCTACACCAGGCTCACCGATCAGAACCGGATTATTCTTCGTCTTACGGGAAAGGATACGGATCACATTCCGGATCTCATTGTCCCTGCCGATCACCGGATCCAGCTTCTGGTCTCTGGCCTTCTCTACCAGATCCTGTCCATATTTGGTAAGGGTATCATAGGTTGCTTCCGGGTTATCACTGGTAACTCTCTGATTACCTCTTACTGTAGACAAAGCCTGTAAAAACCGTTCTCTGGTAATACCAAACTCTCTAAAAAGTTCCTTCATGGCCGGGCTCGGATATTTGATCATGGCAAGCATCAGATGTTCCACAGAGACATACTCGTCTCCAAACACCTTCATCTCATCCTCAGCAGAGATCAGCACCTTGTTCAGATACTGTCCCACATAGGGCTGTCCTCCCTGAACCTTGGTTCTCTTACTGATCATCTCTTCTACTTTGTTTACAAAGTACTGCTGATTGATCTCCATCTTCTCGATCATTTTCAAAATCAGGCTGTCTTCCATAGTCAGCAGACTATAAAGAAGATGCTCCTGCTCTATTTCCTGATTGCCATAATCACTGGCAATTTTCTCACATCCCTGTACAGCTTCCATAGATTTCTGGGTAAATTTATTGATGTTCATAAGCACACCTCCTACTCATGTTCTCTATCATCTTATCTATATCAACAGAACACGTTTTCCTCATGTTCTATTGATACTATAACACCAGTTGTTAGCACTGTCAATATGTGAGTGCTAATTATTTGTGAAAATTCTGTGAAATCTATGTGATACGTATGTTTACAGGCAAAGATTCTCCTCAAGCCTACTGGAACAGATCGTCCTATTTCTAAATCTATGCAAGATGCTCTTTTAAAACAGATCCAGCATATTATCCAGATAGATTTCTTCCCTGACCCGAAGCTGATACTCCGGTTTTGTCATATAATAAAGAAGAAACTCCAGTATCAGCGCACTGCCAAGTCCCCGGCCTTCAATCTTAAAATTGGAAAATCCCATAGGCAGATACACATTCCTTATATCGTCAATACCAATAAATCCCGGATTTTCCATGGCTCTGGAAAAGCGGTAGCCTTCCCTGATATCCGGTGCCGTACAGGCAAAATCAGGACAGGCTTCCCCCAGATTCTTTTTGCTGACTGCTTCGTAGCAGCGTTTTCTGTCTTTACATCCAAAGAAGCAGCACTCATTACACAGGAATTCTACCTTGTCCTTTTGTGTCTCCGTCAGCGTCTGCAGCCTGTCAAAGGCTTTATTTAACCGAAAATCCGGTACCACATACAGGAAATCTGATCTTTCTACTTCTTCTCTGAACTGTTGAAAATCTGTCAGTACTTTGGTCGTAGAGGAAACAAAATAAAGATGGGGATAGTTTTCTTTCAGATCATCCAGCAGCAGATCCGAATGAATAATAACTCCATTTCTAATTCTGCTGCCCGCATCAAACAGCCTGCAAAGGTCATTACATTTTTTATCTGAAAGATGCTCCCCGGTAAGCAGCGAATTGCTGAAAGTCAGTCTGGCAGAAATTCCATATTTCTCCATGAGTGTAAGAACCTCCAAAGGATCATGATCCCCGAAGGAAGTACGTCCACCACCCCAAACGCAGTCTGAAGGTGCACCATAAACAGACCCGATTTCACACCAGTCATAAAAATATTCCCTGTGATCATAAAACAGCGGCAAAAAGACACTGTAAAACTCATAAAATTCAAACAGTCCCGGAAGATGATAATATGCTGTTTCTTTTTTTACACTTTCCATATTCTATCTGTACTCCAATATTTCTTCCAGCTTCTTTCTCGTTCTTGGTCCTGGCTGTTCATCTGCATATCCAACTGCAACAGCACATGTTCAGTCTGTTCTTTGCTGAAGGAGCCAGTCTGGCTGCCTCCACGATCGTCTCGATCTGCTCCTTTGAAACACTCTGTTCCTTAAATTTCCTTATACTTCTTCTTTCCTCAATCATACCCTGTCTCCTGCCTGAAAAAATCTCAGCTTTTTCTTCTATATTAAATATCTTATTCCAGGTGGATATTTCATTCAATCACTTTTATATAAATGGTTTACTAATTAAAACTCCATGTTCTCATCCCTTGAGTTTCTTCAGTTTCCATGATATACTTTCTATATTCTTATTATTTTTCTAATATCAATGGTTGAAATTCTATGGCCAATTTCCCTTTTCATTAAAAGTGGATAATTTGCAATATTGTTTTAATGCCACTATTTTAACACGTATAAGTATGTGTCCTTATTGACATACGTGTTTGTACGTGTTATTCTTTACAGGAAGGAACTTCATGAAAAACGCCGAACTACGAAAGCTTTTAAAGAAAAGCAAATGCTCTCTGATCCGCCATGGAAGTAACCATGACATCTGGTACAGTCCCATTACAGGACAACATTTTGCCGTTCCAAGACACAAAGATGAAATAAAAACAGGCACTGCCAAATCTATATTAAGGAGTGCCGGTATTGCTTAACCCTTTCTACCAATTACCATAAAAGGAGATTTCACTATGAAATATGCTTATCCCGCAATTTTTACCCCGGAAGAAGACGGTGGTTATTCTGTCAGATTTCCTGACTTAGAAGGTTGTTTTACCTGCGGAGATACTATGGCCGATGCCATATTTATGGCCGAAGATGCTTTGGCTCTGGTATTATATGGCTACGAACACGATAACAGAACTATCCCTGCTCCTTCTCCGGCGGCTGCTATTCCTCTGGAAAATAATGAATTTATTAACACCGTTGCCTGCGACACTTTAGAATATCGTAAGCGTTTCCACAGCAGATCTGTAAAAAAGACATTAACAATTCCTGAATGGCTGAATGAAGCCGCTATCGCTATGAATATCAACTTTTCACAGGTTCTGCAGGATGCCCTTATGCATAAAATCAACGGGGATTCTTTCCTCTCATAAAGCATTAAAATTCTGCATTACTTCCTTTAACTTCTCAAAGTCAACGGTTTTTGCAATATGGGCATCCATTCCGACATCCAGGCATCGCTGGATATCTTCCGAAAAAGCATTCGCCGTCATCGCAATGATAGGGATTTTCTTTCCCAGCGGATTTTTACTGTTCCGTATTGCTCCTGCTGCCTCATATCCATTCATTACCGGCATCTGAACATCCATTAAGCAAGTTCCGAGATGGATTGCCGCACTTTTTCTATTTTCCATTGTCTATCACATAAAAAGACCGCATATATCATCTTTTCCTTACAGCCCCTTCGAACCCTTTCTCATTTATGCACAGATTTTATCTGCCCTTGCAAGAAGCTCTCTTGCATCCCTTGAATAAATATCTACCGGCCATTTTTTCCATATATCATCCGTACTTTCAAATGCTTTCCCACCAACCGCTATTTTAATGTCGGGGAATTCCCTTCTGATTTCCCGTACCGCCTGTTCGCAGTCCATCAGGTGCTGCGGCATGGATACTGATAAAGTCACCAGATCCGGATGGTTTTCCCTTACAGAATCAAGAATATAGTCTACCAGAACTGCTGCTCCGAGAAAAATACTGTCCCAGCCATGATTTTCAAACAGATCTGTTACAATGCGTGCTCCCATTTCATGCAGTTCCATTCCCTGATCCATATACCTCCGGATCATCCCTATTGCTTTTCTTGTATCCTTATGGAACAGACAGTCCATATATTCTTCTATTTCTTTTTCGTATTTTGAATCCGGTTTTGTCTCATCAGAAGGTATATATGTACGGATACTCTGCTGTGCTTCCTCGATGATCTCCTGCAGTTTCTGTTGTTTTTCAGGGCTTACCACATCAGGAATTGTTTTCCGGATCGACTCCAGATGAAAAAGTACATACTCTCTCGTCTGCTCTCTGGTAAATCGCTGTTTATGAATCCCAGCCATCAGTTCATACAGCCATACTGCATAAGTATTCATGATCTTTTTATCATCCAGGACATACGCCGTATACAGATAATCAATGTTATATCTGGTATCCCTGTAAATAATCTTTTTTACCCTGTTATTTAAAGAATTAAAATATTCCGACTTCGCATTGCTTTCTCTCTCATAGGATGCTTCCACAAGATGTTCAAATTCTGTTTGTCAGCATTTGTCACCTTTCTGGCATTCAGAAAGAATCAGTACAAAAATAAATGGAAAGCAATATAAACTGCCTTCCACTCATTCTAAAAACCGTATTTAAAAATTCCCTGCAAGTGTTTCTTCAAACGCCGGTAAATAGCTGTTGATAAACCTGTCCGCAGCGCTGCTGTCATACTTGGTGATCTCCAGATGTATGTTCAGCCCTGCCCCGTTTGTCTTATCATAAATCAGATATCGCTGATAAGATCTTTTATCACTGTTGTCATCAAAGTCAGTCATCCTGTATACCGTATATCCCTCTGTATCTGCCAGTATGACATCATCAGAGGATGGCGAAAGTGCGACATTTGTGGTCTGGCATTTTATTGTTATCATAAAGTTATCAAATGCTGCCTCTATACCACTGTCCGTATATCCCGTAATATACTGCCCGCCGGGAGCAAGTATCGTAAGTTCATCCAGTCCCAGACTTTGATAATCATAAACAGATTCATCTACTTTAAAATCAAGACCAGCTACCAGTTCTGTCATATCTGATACTGTAACTGCACCGGTATCAACATCCACATCTCCAATTACTTCTTCATACTGAGGCTCTGACGATTCATCCTGTGCTTCTCTGATCTGCGGCACAAGAGATACATTTGTGCCTGTTCCATCTGTCTTTTCCTCCAAAGCTTCTCTGTGCAGTTCAGTCATGGTTTCCTGATCCAGTGCCAGATCAAGTCCCATTCCTTCAAAAATACCTGCCTTCAGCTGTCCGATATAATCCATCATATAGGCACTTCTGTCTACGCCCACTTTTTTTCGTATTTTCAGCTGTAAACGGAAAAGCTCCTCATCCGCCTCACTTGCTTCCTCACTGTTTCTGATATAAAAAGTTGCTTCTGCCACTGTTTTTTTGCCGAATAGCTTGATCTCATAACTTAATGTATAGTCTCCATTATCCAGACTGTTATACTGACAATATACACTTGGCGCAACATTAGTCGGTACATTCCGTTCTGCCATATCCTGCCCGTTTGCAAAGATTTCTCCATCTACGCCGGTGCCGTTCGTGAACATCAGACCGCCGCTTCTTTCCTCCGTGACAAATCCAATACTGTAGTAATCGCTCATATCGGGATTAAATATCTCGTAAAATTTCATGTCATCGGCTTCTCTTAACTCACAGCCTTCTACCACAGGAATTACAATGTCAAACGGATATACGTAGTTATTGCACTGCTCCTTCATGGAAATGTCTGTCGTATCCGTAATCCGGAACTGTTCATCCCCGGTCAGTACATATTCATCCTCTGCCAGAGTACTCTGCGCTTCCCCGTCTAACTCCATGGCATTTTCTTCTGCCGCATCTTCCGCTGTATCGTTTTCCGCATTCACAGTCTCTTCCACGGCGGCACGATCTGTACCGTTACCTGTCTCTTTACTGCCACAGGCCATTATATTCAGGCACAGAAGAAGCCCAAGCAGTAAAACAATATTTCTTTTCATGTATTCCTATCCTCTCTTATAGTCCAAAGAAATCCCTTAATACACCAAAATAAAATTTCGTGCTGGCTGTTTCCTCGTTCATCTCTGTGCTGTCAGTTCCAAACTGCTCTTTAAAGCTCTTTGCATACTGCAGATCCTGCAGATACTCTGCAAACCTGTCGGGCGCTTCTTCCCCTTTGTCCAGCGTTTCCTCCTCCGGTTCTTCCTCTTCTGTATCAGGTTCTCCATACAGCAGTGCCGCATTCAGTCTTTTGTCAAAGTCATCCTCTTCTGCTTCCTGACTGTCACTTTCATAAAATTCTGACACAGTCCCCTCTTTCTCTTCCTTCTCATCTCTTCTCAGGCTCTCAAAGTCTACTGTTCCCGCTACCAGCTTTCCATGCTCAAATGGCTTCTCATAACAGAAAACCTGCCGTGTTGCCACCTCCAGGATATTTACTCCTACAGATACCTTAACTTCTGATCCCTGGATCTCTGTCCATGCATGTGTATAGTACTCCTCGCCATCCTCCTGCCATACCGCCATAGCCACACAGCCATAGGACAGTCTTGCATACATTTCCTTCAGATCCTTCCAGTGTGCATTACAGTTACAGACCAGATTAATCAGGTTCAATGTATCTTCTGCCAGAATAATCTCATCCTGTGAAGGCAGATAATGCTCTATATTTTCCTCTACTTCCCACTGTTTCATAACATTACCTCCTCTTCTGTTCCATCCACTTCCATCATAGCCACACTTGCATAACTTTTCGATGAATTTCCACCATTTGTCCTCATAAGATTGCAGATTCCATGAACAATTCCATAAAGAACCAAAAGGCCGGCAAGCACAGCCAGAACCATTTTCGGAAGCATCATCGGCTTATCACTCTTATTTTTCAGATACGCCTGTACCTTTTCTTCACTTACCGGATGTGCGATCTGCTCCGGGCTGTCCCAGTCATCCTTAGTTTCCACTCTTCTTACCTTTCTGATATCGCCATCCTGAACCTGATAGTCATTCATATTTTCCATTGTCATTTACCTCTCTGCGTATTTTAAATTTGCCATTGTCTTCCATATCGGAAATGTGTCATCCTGATTTCCAGTACTGATCTGTGTATATACCCTGTTTTCCCTTAAAACAGTTTCTTCATCTGTGATTCCGGGAATTCCGTTTTCGAAATGATAATAATGGTATTCTCCTTTCTTCAGCCCGCCCTTATCACTGAGTTCCTTTCTTGTCGCCTGCATGTGATCTCTTTTTTTCTTATCCAGAAGAGCATACGGCAGTAATGCCATATACACTCTGTCCATGAAATTCTCTCCCCGGTTTTCCGTTCTCCTGTTTTCCACACTCGCAATCTGGCTGCTTATAAATGAAGCATCACCAAAGGCAAAGTCAATCGGTACCCTATTATTTGTAACACTGAGCTGCAGATCGCCGCCCGTAAGCATGGTATTGTAGCAATACGGATCTCCGGCTGTGATCACGCCTTTTGACTGCAGAAAATACTCAATCGCCGTGATATGATCCTGATTCTGAAGATAAACGTTATATACACTATATGTTTTACTTCCTATTTTCTGTACCCAGTTTTTATCTTCAAAAGCTCCCGTAAATACACCACCCCTATTTTTGCATTCAATCACATAAAGCCAGTTATCTGTAATGATGATGGCATCTACTTCCTGATAATTTCCATTTGGCATAGGTACACATACATTAAATAATGTCTTATGCGGAACCTTTAGTTTCCGACTCATCACATAAGCATTAAACTCACCAAGCAGTCCCTTATCATTTAAAACTTCTTTTCTTGTAACCCCTGTTGCAAGAAAATACTCCGATTCTTCGGGCTTTTCAAAAAAGCAGGCTACCGCTCTGACATCAAAAACAAGCAAAAACAAAATCACCAGCAACAACGCTGTCAGCAAAATTTTTTCAATCCACGTTGCCTTGTCATAGCTGCCCTGATAGCAGACCATGATCACGAAAAAAGGCAGTAACGCCAGAAAATAAGCCCACACGCCAAGTCGCTGGAATTTTTTAAATCCCTTAATAAATCCGCTTCCAAAGGTCTGGAAAAAAATACTGTTCATAAATAAATCTAACATCTCACTGTCCTCCATTTGTATGTTTTATATTATTAAGTACCCTCATAATTCTTTTTGGTTTTAAAAATTTTTATTTTTTCTGATCAGGAAACTTTCCTGTAAATATAATCAGGCGTATCCCGGAAAGCATAGGTATCCCAGTCTTCTGTATCAGGAATATCTACAAATACCATTCCATCCTCATTTAAATAATAAAAAGCAATTCTGCGATCTACCGGATTTCCTTCAAGATCTGTCAATTCCAGTATTTCAAGATCTTTCCCCTGAAAATGAAGTTCCTGCCCATCCAGTGTCCAATATCCCTCATATTCTCCAAGGGTCAGATAAAAATCATCAGAAATATATTGTTTTTCTGAACCGGTCTGCTTCACATACATTGCCTGTCCGGAAAATCCTGCCTCCGGCTCCCACTTTTCATACTCACCTAAATTTTCCACATCCGCAATGGTTTTTGGTGCATCTTCCACTGCCTCTTCTGCCGGTATTTCCTGCTCTGTCACTTCTGCACTTTCATCATCGGTTTCTTCTGTTTCTGCAGATATTCCATTCTCACTGTCTGGATCTTCCCCGTCTGTCAGTTCAGCCTCATTCCCAGTCTCATTTTCTGGTGTCTCTTCACTGATTATTTGCTCTTCCTTCTCCGGAACTTCTGTACTGTTGCTGTTTACAACATTGATAATCCCCACAGTTCCAAGCCCTGCTACTCCTATGATTCCCGCAATGATCACTGCTTTCGCTGCCTTGCTGAAAGAAGCGAATTTTGCTATACCCACTACAGTTCTGCCTGATCCTCCTGCTGTTTTTACTGCTTCAGCTTTGCCTGATGCCTCTGCTTCTTTTACTGCTTCAGCTCTGCCTGTCGCCTCCGCTGCTCCCTTTGCAGATATATCGGTTGCCTTCAGTCCCACACTCCTGCATGCACCGCAATAGATTTCCTGCGCCGCCTGCGCTGTAAGGGTAGTCCTGTCTGCCATCAGCTTAATGGCATACCAGAAGACAGGAAGTGCAACCACATGCAGGCGATAGCCCTCTTTCTTCTCCTTTTCTTCTACTCTTCCTTTGATATATTTTCTTGCATAATTAAGCCGGCTCTTGATCGTACCTGCCGAACATTCCATCAGTTCTGCAATCCGCTCTACCTTTAACCCGTCAAAATAATAGGCAATAACTGCTGTTTTCTGCAATTCCGGAAGTTCTTCTATGATTTCCCTGATAATGTCAGCCGTTGCCTTCTGATCTGCGGTCAGCTCCGGCATGGAAGAAATGTCATTGCTCTCAAGGGCATCAAACATTCCCTCTGTCTCTTCTGTTAATAAAACCTCTTTCCGTTTCCTGTAGATCTTCATTCCCTGATTATAAGTTATCCCATCCAGCCAGGAATACAGAGCCTCCGATGCCTGTAATGTATGTATGCTTTTATATGCTTCTGTAAAAACGATCTGCGTCAGGTCCTGTGCATCTTCTTCCTTCTTCATGATCTGCCTTGCTCTGAAATACACTCTGTTATAGGTTGCAGAATATACTTCATTAAAGCCTTTTTCTTCACCATTTTTCATCTGTTCTATGGCTTTTTTCAAACTGTCTTCCATGATTCTTCTCCTTTGTATTTTGCTCCCGGCAGAATAACTGTCTGCTCCTTTCTGATAATAAGTACCGGCAAAATACATACTGGTTTTAAAAATATCTTACTTCCTTCCTGATTCCTTGTCCACCAAAATATACACCATATGCCGGAGATATTTCCCCCCTGTTTCTGACCATATTGCTAACCTCAAACATAGCAGAAATGTTACTCTACTGACTGTCGAACAGCTCTGCCACATCCTGGATTGCAAGGTAGAGGATACTATTGTTTACATAAAAGATAACTAAAAAGGAACCGTCCGGCATAATGCCAGCGATTCCTTTTTACATCTGTCTTATTCCTGACCTGCTGTCATGTCATTCAGGCGATCATACCGATCAGCGCTACAATACCTCCTGTGACCAGGGCAAGCGGCAGTGCTGACACAAGTCCAAAGAAAAACCACTTCCAGTGAAACGCATAATCATGATATGCCTCTGTCATATCCTCCGTTCCGGGAATGACCCACCATTTGGAATGGCAGAACCAGATGCTGTCAATTACCAGAGCATCAAACAGGGAAAAAGTATTCAGGAAGATATAGGACTGTACGAAACCTGCCAGAAAAGTAAACTGTCTGTTGACTGCACAGGTGATGATAATACAGGGCACAATCATGACCACCAGACCTATGGATTTATTTTTTTTCGCATGCTCATCCAGCTCCTTCTGGGTAATGATCCCTTTTTCAATCGCACGTTCCCTGATCGCCGGCGGATAATTGTAAAGCTGGTATTTTGCCCCCTGTATTCTGAACAGGATCAGCATAAATACTGAGTATAAAAGAGTATAAATAATTGCTTCGATGATGATTTTAGCTGCCATGGTGTTTTCTCCTTTGTCTGTCTTTATTTTTGAACTGCATAGCTGTATATGCAGTCAAATATCATGTCTATGTTTGTCTCAAACACCTCTTTGATAAAGGTGTCCCGGTTCTGTGCCATACTGTAGATCGTTTTGAAAAAATTGATAACGATCCGGATATCAAGATCCTGCCGGATTCCCTCTACATAAGACAGATACCGTGCAGCTTCCTGCTCATCACGGACTTTCTGAAACATTCCAGTCTCTGTCATATGCGATTTCAGCCACACCCAGTCATCCAGGGTAAGTTCCATCAGAATATTGTTTTCGGTACGGAAGGAATCCCGAAGTATCCGGATCATCTGCTCTGCCGTAAGCTTTCCGGACAGACTCATAGCTGCAAGCAGCTTTTCCTGCAGTTTTTCACTCTGTGCATCGATCAGTGCCTTCACATAAGCTTCCTTGGATTCAAAAAAATGATAAAAGGTGCCGGTTGCGATGTCCACACGCTCTGCAATGACGGATACCTTCATTTTCTTAAGTCCAATCTCACGGATCAGGTCATATCCGGATGCGATCAGCTTCTCCCGTATATCCTGACGCTGCTCCTCTGTAAAATTAGCCGGCATAACATGCCTCCCTTCCCATACGCATGACAATAAAAAATCTCTTCAATGAATATTTTAATTTTTTATTCATTGAAGAGATTATAACATAACAGATTATGCACTGCAAGGAAACATGACCTGAAATTCTCTATCTGTTCTTTTTATTTGTTATAAATGCCAGGATTCCAAACACTGCTGCATATAAAAGGCCGCCTACCGCAAATACAAGCCATGTCAGATCCCACCGCTTTGTCAGGAAACTGATCAGCAGATACACTGCTGTCACAGCACTCCAGTAAATGCCGCCAAACTCCTCACTTTTCTTATTCTGCACCTTCTTCTCTCTGGTATAGTCCTCTTCTTCCAGCAGTTTGTTGTAGCCTCCTGATATTACTCCTGTATAGACAAACAGAAATACCGCAACAGAGATCAGTACCAGTAACCCCGCCACACTGAGTACCATCGCAAATTCTGATTCGTTGATCATTACCACGCAAAGTAATGGCACCGCACTTAATATGCAAATAGTAACGCCTGTTATCATACACGTTCTTTTCGTTGGTTCAAAATTTTCCTTCATCTGCTGTATCATTTCTTTCACATCATACAGAAGTACAACCGGTTCCTTCTCCAGATAATCATACCTTTCAAGCTGCATGCCAGTACTGATAAATACAGCTACCGCACAGGCTATTATAATAAAAAGAATGATCACGCCCAATATACCAGCTCTGTCCTCTGTCATAAAATTTCCCCTGTATTCCGCAATTCCGGCAAGTACGATCAGTGGTACCGCTGACAATACACAGATGCTGACGGCTGCTGCCTTTTTCCAGGAAACCTTTCTGACAAGAGTAAGATAATCCTCTGCTTCCGCTCTGCTGACAGTACGTGACCGCTTTTCCTCTTTCCACCTGTTCTCTTCTCCAGTTTCACCTGAGGCTTCATTCATTTCCTGCTTTATTCTGTCCGGTTCTTCGATCTCATCCTTTAACAGGAAATCCGTGCTGACGGAAAATAATTCTCCAAGCTGCAATATTTTGTCCAGATCAGGAAGTGATGCCCCACTTTCCCATTTAGATACTGACTGTCTTGAAACATTCAGCCGTATCGCCAGATCCTCCTGTGACCATCCCTGCTGTTTTCTGAGTCTCATAATTTTCTCTGCTAGAATCATAACTTTTCTCCTCTCCTAAGATGGCTATATCCTATCAGATATGCCGTCCGCAAACCACCAAGTTCTCTTGGAAATCTGTCAACCAGCAGTTGCACAGTCTGTCGGGCCACCCAGTTTTCACCACGTTTCCCAGTATACCTTATTGTATGATATGCGTCCATACATATGGGATTCCGGTTTCACGTTTTATTCCCTGTTTTATATTTCATGCAGCCAGATTTTGCATTATTAAATCAGGAATTAACTTTTGTATTTCTGTGTACAAAAAAAGACAGCCTCCTTCATCAGGAAGCTGCCTTTGCAAACTCTGTCAGTTTCTGTCTTGCATCCGGACTCAGGTGCTTTGGTACCTGAATCTGGATCACAGCATATTCATCGCCTTTCTGTGAGGCATTTTTCATGGACACGATTCCTTTGCCCTTCAGCCGGATCTTCGTTCCGGACTGGGTTCCTTCTTTGATCTTGCAGCTTACCCTGCCGTTTAAGGTAGGCACGATCGCTTCACCGCCGAGTGCTGCCGTTGCAAAAGGAATTTCTACTGTGGTATAGATATCCATGCCCTTCCGTTCAAATCCGGGTTTCTTAAGAACATTGACCTCCAGGAGCATATTGCCGGCACTGCCGCCATTTCTGCCTGGCATGCCTTTGCCCTTCAGCCGGATCTTCTGACCGGAATCAATACCTGCCGGGATATGAACCTGCAGGGACTCATCTTTGCCATCCGGTGACCGGAAATGGATCACCTTGTCCGCACCAAGTGCTGCCTCCTCGAAAGTGACATCCACCTTGGCCAGGACATCCTCGCCCTCCTGACTGCGGCTTCTGCCTCCTCTTCCAAAAAATCCACTATCGTCTTCAAAATCCTGTGTATGGAACCCTTTAGAATGGAAACCATTGCCAAAGCCTTTTCCTTTGAAGCCTCCGAAAATACCATCAAAAATATCATCCAGATTATCACCGGAATAATGAAACTCCTGATAACTGCCTCCGGGACCGCCATTGAAATGGAAGGTACCATCCGAGCCAAAGCCTCCCTGATAACCACCTGCTCCGGCTCCTCCGCCTCCTTCATCAAAGGCTGCATGACCAAACTGATCATACATTTTTCTCTTTTCCTTATCGCTTAATATATTATAAGCCTCCGTGACTTCCTTGAATTTCTCTTCTGCGGAGGGATTGTCCTTATTCATATCCGGGTGATATTTCTTTGCAAGCTTACGGTATGCTTTTTTAATCGTTGCGTCATCTGCATTTCTTGCTACGCCAAGTACTTCATAATAATCTCTTTTATCTGCCACTGTTCTCACCCTCTTTTCTCATTCTTTTCAATCTGTCTTCTGCTCTCTTTTACTGTTCCTGCTCTGTGAACCTTCACGGTCTTTCACCACTGTCGCCTTCACAGAACTTATCTGCTTTGCTGCTTTCTCAGAATCTTTCTGCTTTGCTGCTTTCACATAATTTTCTTCTTATTCAAAAAATGCCCCGGAAAGTCCGGGGCAAGTTTCCTGTCATCCTTCAATGGCAACATGTTTCTTTGTTTCCACTGCCTTCGCTTCCTTCTTTGGAACATCCAGCTTCAGAATACCATTTTCAAACTTTGCATGAATATCGGTATCAAGGATATCCTCACCTACATAAAAGCTTCTGCTCATCTCACCGGCATAACGCTCTCTGCAGATGTATTTGCCTTTCTTATCGGCTTCATCCTTGTCAAGTCCTTTGGCTGCTGATACAGTCAGATAACCATTTTCAAGCTGAACCTCGATCTCATCTTTCTTGAATCCCGGCAGATCCATGATCACTTCATATCCTTCATCAGTTTCCCTGATATCTGTCTTCATCACGTTCTTCGCATGCTTACCATACAGCTTCTTATCTACATCCGGGAATCCAAAACCATCCATTAAATCATCAAAGAAATCTCTTCCATATACACTGGGCATTAACATAAGTCCTTCCTCCTTCTATAAAGACCTTACGGTCATAACATTTACTTTTATTAACTGTTCTTTCAAACTCCGGATCCGGAACTCTTTTCTTTCCTCTTCCTTTGTTCTACATGTAATATAACATCTATTATTAGCACTGTCAAGAGGTGAGTGCTAATTTTTTTGTGAACTTTCTGTGAAGTCTTAACCTCCCATTTTGTCTCAAACATTGCTTTTTTGCGGATTTTATGCTATATTTTCGGCATATGCACAATAAAAATCACTGACCGGAGTAAAGAGAAGGTACTCTGTTCAGAATAAATGAAAAAGGGGAATTTTATGAGTCACAATCACAAACAGAGAAGTTCATTTTCAGGAAAGATCGGTTTTGTCCTTTCTGCAGCGGGTGCCTCCGTTGGTCTTGGAAATATATGGCGTTTTCCTTATCTTGCAGCCAAGTATGGCGGCGGTATTTTCCTGCTTGTCTATATCCTGCTGGCACTGACCTTTGGTTATACCATGATCATTGCCGAGACTTCCCTTGGCCGTATGACCGGCAAGAGCCCAGTAGGCGCATTCCATTTCTTCGGAAAGTCCATTTCCTTTTCTATTGGCGGATGGCTGAATGCCATTATCCCGATCCTGATCGTTCCTTATTATTCCGTGATCGGTGGATGGGTCATCAAATATCTGGTGGAATATATTACCGGCCATGGTGATCTTCTGGCTACGGATGAATACTTTACTTCCTTTATTTCCAATGGTGTTTCCACGGAAGTCTGCTTTATTATATTTGCCCTGTTCACCCTGCTTATCATTTATGCCGGTGTCCGGAATGGTATTGAGCGTGTGTCCAAGATCATGATGCCCATTCTGGTAGTGCTTTCCGTGATCATCGCCATTTACTCTGTGACAAGACCGGGTGCCCTTGCCGGTGTGAAATACTTCCTGGTTCCCAATGTACAGAATTTTTCCTGGATGACAGTGGTAACTGCCATGGGACAGATGTTTTATTCCCTGTCTATAGCCATGGGTATTCTGATCACCTTTGGTTCCTACATGAAAAAAGAAATTTCCATTGAAGACTCTACCCGGAATGTGGAAGTTTTTGATACCGCCATTGCGATCATGGCAGGTCTTATGATCATTCCTGCAGTATTTGCATTTTCCGGTGGCGATCCGAACACCCTGAAGGCCGGTCCTTCCCTGATGTTCATTACCATTCCCAAGGTATTTGAAAGCATGGGGCTTGGTTCTGCTATCGGCATTCTCTTCTTCCTGCTGGTATTGTTCGCTGCTGTCACAAGCTCTATCGCCCTGACAGAAAGTGCCGTTTCCACCTTTGAAGATGAACTTCACTGGAATCGTAAAAAAGCAACTGTTATTGTTGGTATCATTATGATCATTCTGGGAAGTCTCTCTTCCCTTGGTTATGGCCCGCTTGCTTCTGTTACCATCATTGGCATGCAGTTCCTTGATTTCTTTGACTTTTTAACTAACTCCGTGATGATGCCCATTGCTGCTATCGCTACCTCTCTCCTTGTTTCAAAGGTTGTCGGCATCGATAAGATCGAGGAAGAAGTTCTGCACGGAGAAAGCAAGTTTAGAAGGAAAAAGGTATTTGTAGTCATGATCAAGTATCTCTGCCCGATCTTTGCTGTCATTATCCTGATCAGTTCTGTGGCAAACGCCTTCGGATGGATCAGTATGTAAAGGATCACACTTATGAACAGCGAAAGCACCTTACCTCTGAAAACCAGAATTTTTAATATCATACAGATCGGAGACAAAAGTAACCGGATCAGCCGTGCCTTTGATATTTTCATTACGGTTGTTATTTTTTCAAATATCCTGGTTACTTTTCTCCAGACCTTCTCAGAGCTGTCCTTTCTGTCCGGCTTTTTCCATGTGACAGAAGTTGTTACCCTCTGTATCTTCTGTATCGAATATGCGCTCCGGATCTGGACAGCCGATCTGCTTTATCCCTCCAGAAGCAGTCTGCGCTCCAGGCTCCGTTTTCTTGTATCTTTTGATGGTATCGTAGATTTTCTGACCATCCTGCCTTTTTTCTTCCTGTCCGGCTTTGTCATCTTCCGGATGCTGCGGGTTGCCCGGATCTTCCATCTGTTCCGTCTCAATGCAAGATATGACTCTTTCAATGTCATCACCACCGTCCTTTACGAAAAGCGGAATCAGATCATCTCTTCCGTTTTTATCGTAGTGATCCTGATGCTGGCAAGCAGCCTGTGCATGTACAGTGTGGAGCATGATGCCCAGCCTGATGTCTTCCGTAATGCGTTCAGCGGGATCTGGTGGAGTATGTCCACACTTCTGACTGTGGGTTATGGTGATATCTATCCCATTACTACACTTGGCCGGATCATGGCGATCTGTATTGCTTATCTTGGTGTTGGCGCCGTAGCGATCCCTACCGGTATCATCAGTGCCGGCTTCGTGGAACAGTATCAGAGAAAGAGCGGCCTGTCCAATATCAAGAATGCAGATATTAAGGAAATTGCTGAAATCCTTGCCGACAGACATTATGCCGGCAAAACGATCGATGAAATAGAAACGGCAGACCAGCTGACTATCTTCCTGATCCTCAGGGATAATCTGTCGATTCTGCCGCAAAAAGATACTGTTGTTAAATTAAACGATATTCTTGTGATCCGTGGTGAAAACAAGAATTAATGTTCACAGATCTCCTTTTTCACCGGAAGGAGCATGCCAGGTGACATGGAAAGCTCTTTAAAAACTTATTTATGCTCCGGCCCGTAATATGTCAGTGCCACCATGGTGATATCATCAAACTGCGGTGCTTCCTTCACAAAGGCCCTGATCCCTGCTGCTACATTCTCAAGGATCTTTCTGCAATCTTTGTCCGGTCTGCCATTTAAGGTCTGCAGCATCCGTTCCGTACCAAACAGCTTGCTCTCGGCATTGGTTGCTTCCGCTACACCATCTGTATAGACATACAGCGTGTCTCCCGGCTCAAACCGGATCTCATAATCTGTATACTTCACATCTTCCAGCCCTGCCAGAACGAATCCATGTTTATCCTTGATCAATGTAAAGTCGCCGCCAGCTTTCCGGAAAGCCGGATATTCGTGTCCGGCATTGGCTGCTGTCATCACACCTGTAGAAAGATCCAGGATTCCCATCCATACAGTTACAAACATCTCTGCTTCATTGTTCTCACATAGCTGATTATTGACAAAGGCAAGGATCTCTGACGGTGTTCCCCCCATCAGTGCCCGGTTCTTGAGCAGTGTCTTGGCGATCACCATAAACAGTGCCGCCGGCACTCCTTTCCCGGAAACATCTGCGATCACGACTCCAAGATGCATGGGATCGATCAGGAAGAAATCATAGAAATCGCCACCTACCTCCTTGGCCGGGTGCATGGTCGCATAGATCTCCATATCAGTCCGCTCCGGGAATGGCGGGAAAATACTTGGCAGCATATCTGCCTGGATTTTGGTCGCTACGGAAAGCTCTGCCCCGATCCTCTCCTTTTCTGCTGTCACTTCAGAAAGGCGTGCTATGTAATCCTTCACTTCCCCGTACATCTTTTCAAAGGATCTGGCCAGTTCTTCCACCTCGTCTCCTGTCCGGATATCAATGGCAACAGCCTCTTCCTTCTCCAGATTCTCTACCATCTTCTGGGATGCCCTGTTTAAAAGGCCGATCGGACGGATCAGCTTCTGTCTGACTACTGCAAACAATGCAGCGCTGAACAGCAGGATCACAATGATAATATTGACACTGGTCGTCAGGATAAAGCGGGCAATGTTTTCCTTTACCCCCGGCATGGAAATATCCACACCTACAAGAGCCACCGGCTCTCCCGTACTGTCATAGACCGGCGCTACTACAGATGCAATGTACCCATAGGTTTCATCCATGGATATAAGAACCCGTTCTTCCGGATCCTTCTGAAAGGCAGCAAAAGAAACTTCCTTTCCACCTTCCATATAGTTCTCATGATCTCCCAGTTCACAGGCTCCCTCATCCTTATTGGCATCCCAGATATAAATAAGGTCATCCTCACAGGGTACATACACATAATAGTATTTCAGATTCGAGTTCTCCTGACTGGCATTCAGGAAATTCTCAACCTCATCATAATAGGCATCCTTCTGCCCGGTCTCCAGATACTTCTTTATCGTATCACCATCAATATATGCTGCCGCCGTTCTGGCATAGGCAAAGCCCTGATTACTGTACCTTTCCATAATGTCTTTTCGATAACGCATTACCACAGATCCGCAGGTTGCCAGAATGATCAGCAGTGCAAAGATCACTACCGCATAAACTACCTTGGTGCTTAATTTTCTTTTTTTCATGTCCTGTCTTTTCCCTTTTGAAATCCTTTCCTGATCTTCTGCTTCCAGATATCGGCCAGTATCAGGGAAACTGCTGTGATCACAACTGCCAGAAACAGTATCCATGGCATGGGAAGGAGCTGTGTCCCTCTGACCAGATTCAGGAAGAGCTGCACGATCAGTGCAACAAAGATCCAGTGAATAAAATAAAATGCCGTCATATCCGTTCCAATTCTGAAAACCAGCTTCGTTGCCTTCTCAGATAAGTGTCTTCCTATGAAATAGTAAATACCAAACATAGTAACTGCTGTTGTAATACAGCTCAGAACGTCCGGTGTACCTATATGATAATAACACAGTTCCCCCTCGCCGAACATCCCCTGCCTGTTTCCGATCTTTATCAGAAAATAAGGCAATGTAGCGAGGAAGCAGGATATACTGGCAATCCGGTAGAAAAGTACCTTATCCTTCATCCTGAGGAGCCTTTTGCCAAATACGTATCCACTTACCGGCATGATCAGCCAGTTCAGATACACAAAATAGGACATTACCTGCCCTGCCTGATCTTCTATCCCGATAAAATACCCGAGAATGATATTCGTCGCCGCATTCCCTGTATCAATTCCATTCAGTAATGTACCGGCTATGGAACAGAGAAATGCGATCACAAGCATGCCTGCATCGGACAGTCCAAGCCTCACAAAAATACCTATTGTGATCAGTGCAAGTCCTGCAAACTGAAAAATATCATTATTAAAGGTCTGATATAGAATAGAAGAGAGGAACATTTCCCGGTCTCCGGAAATGGTATATCCGATCAGATCCGGGATCGTATAGCGGCACAGGTTCAGGAGAAAGCCAAGCAGTAAAATCTGCACGCCCCTTCTGACGATGTCATTCCATTCTTTCTTTCTGCCATAAACAAGGCAGGCCCCCATGGAAAACATCAACCCCGGTGCGATCATGGGTCCTCCGATCACCGAGTCAAAAAAATAGGGAAGCCCGTTACTCAGTGCTTCTTCCGGTACACAGTCAATGGTACAGTGTACCACCGCAACAAATAGTACAAAGACCACCTTGGCAATATCCATCTCTACCTGTCTGCCGGTATTTACCTCTTTCTCCGAAAAAATCCTGTCTTTAAAATTCATCCCTTCTCCCTGCTCCATCCTATTTCAACTCACATGTTTCATCAATAAACTCTGTTCTATCATAGCGCAGTTAACGGAAGGTTGCAACCAAAAAGGCCCGGAGCTTTCGCTCCGGGACCTTACATCGCTGTTCTTCCACATCTCATTCCGGCATTAAATGACAAGCTGTCATTAACCGATTACTTCTGAGCCAAATATTGCATTCAGATAGAGACAGCCACAATAACCGTCTTCATTGAGCAGATCAAGAACCGGATAGCCCGCCGGAATTACAACCTTATATTTTACACCTTTCCATTTGTAGATAATGGTCAAAGAGACATCCGGCCTTGCCATCAGTGCTTCAAAAGCAGTTCTGTTAAAGCTGATCAGACTGTCTGCTTCAATCTCACAGTTACCGCCCTGTGCTGTGTTCCGTATCTGCTGTTGAATCTGCTGTACCTGCTGCCATGCTGACTCCTGCTGTGCCGGTTCCGGTATCACTGTTGCATTGGATGATCCTGAATTACTCCGGCTGTCCTGTATACGCTGCTGCTCTCTGATAACAGCCTCCATGATCGCCGAGATATTGATACCGCCTCCTCTTGGCACAATGATGGTATATGAACCGTCTCCATTATCTGTTACCGTAGCCTTTCCGGCAGATACGCCTTTTACCCGATAGCCATCTGCTGCTTTTACATAAAAGGTAACCCTTGTGTTCTCTGTTGCTCTATCCTGATCCAGGGAAATAGTGGCATTAGACGTATTCTCTGTTCTGAGCATGTAATTGATCTTCTGTTGAAGGATCTCGTTTATTGCCTCTTCTTTGGAAATATCAGTTTGTGAAATTGTTGTACCTTCAGCTCCATCCTCAATCCCCAGATAGGCTCCCTGGTTTACATTGATCTCAAACACACTGATCTTTGGCATTGCTTTTATAATATCATCTACCGAATTTAAATATTTCATATTTTTTACATCTAAGATGATTCCTGTCTGGCCTTCCTTTTCCACATTCAGTGATCCTAATGTCACATCACCTTTTCCATTCCCATCTTCCAGCAAAACCGTAAGTCCGGTTCCATCTGTCGCCGTGACCATACCACCTACTGTAACGCCTGAATTGTCGTTGATCACGATACCGGAACTGCCTCTGACATCTCCCTTTACCACAACACCTGAATTTATCATGTCATTGTTTCGCAAAATCAGAATACCTGTTCCCGTAGATGACACATTTCCGTTTACAATCACGGTACCACCCATCGCCTCAATACCGGTTACTTCCTTTTCATCTTTTCCTGGATTCCAGACATATTTTTCACCGGATGCTTTTATATCTCAACCTACTGTAATATGTCCTGTTCTTGAAACTGTTACTCCGGTAGAACCTCTTCCCTCGGTCTCTACATTGCCTTTTACTGTAACACTGGCATTTCCTGAAGAACTGACTCCGGTTACAGGATTAATATAAGTTCCATCATCCGGGATATCTGTAGTACCTTCTGACACCTTTACATCGTTTTCTACTGTAACCTCAGCATAATTCTCTGCATCTATTCCTGTACTCTTACTGCCCTTTACTGTAACACTTCCTGCATTGACTGTAGAACCTTTGACCTGTGTACCAACCCCACCAGCACCATTTGCATTTATTCCATAACTTCCCGTGCCTTCTGCGCTGACAGCTCCTGTTACTGTGGTAGTGGATCGATCTGCCCCGCAGACACCAATACTCTTTCCACCTTTTGCCGAAACATCTCCGTTTACCCTGATATCAGCAGTATCAGTAGCCGCTGTCCCCATACTGTGTTCCCCTTCTGCAGACACATTGCCGGTAACCTCGGTTTTGGTATCCCCATGTCCTTACAGACTCACTCTTCCAGAGCTGTTTGCTGATTCATTGCCATTAACTGCTGCATTTGCATTCTCTTCTGCACCTGCCTCTGTACTGCTGGTATTCTCTTCAGCATATACAGTTACGATATTGGAAAACATAAGCACAACTGACAGTCCAAAAGCTAATAAAGATCTTTTTTTCACGATATTGCTCCTTTCCCCTGTAAACACATTTTTACACTTATATCTCTTGATCTATTTTATCATATTCTATGGGTGTCTGGCAACTGCCTAAAAACTGTTGGCCTAAACCTGTTTTACAAAAAAAAGACCCGGAGCTTTCGCTCCGGGCCTTCTGTTTCTCTTATTTTCCAGCTGCATCATGCCACTGAAATTATCCTTCGATCGCTATATGCTTTTTGGTCTCCACTGCCTTGGCTTCCTTCTTCGGCACATCCAGGGTAAGGATACCGTTTTCAAACTTACCATGAATATCATTTTCTGTGATATCATCGCCAACATAAAAGCTTCTGCTCATGGAGCCTGCATAACGCTCTCTGCGGATGTATTTGCCTTTCTTATCCGTCTCGTCCTTATCAAGGCCTTTGGCTGCCGAAATATTCAGGTATCCATTCTCAAGCTGAACCTCAATCTCATCTTTCTTGAAACCGGGCAGATCAACGATCACCTCATATCCGTCATCTGACTCCCTGACATCTGTCTTCATCACGTTCTTGGCGTGCTTACCATAAAGTTCCTTGTCCACATCAGGAAATGCAAAACCATCCATAAAATCATCAAAAATATCTCTTCCAAATACACTGGGCATTAACATAAGTCATTCCTCCATTCTCTACTTGACAAATATGCCAGCTATTATTATTTACATCTTTTCACTTCTGAACTCCGGAAGATCTTTTCATTTCTTTCCTCTTCCTTTGTTCTATATGTAATATAGCATCTATTATTAGCACTGTCAAGAGGTGAGTGCTAATTTTTCTGTGAACTTTTTGTGAACGCATAAAATCAATTTGCAGAGATAGTTTATTCTTTTCCTTTAATTTTTTCTCTGAATATGGGAATTTGCTATATACAAACATGTATTTTTTATGCTATTATAGCATTACACAAATTTATACAATTTGATACTTATAAGATAAATAAGAAATTCACTATCGCGGAGGAAATTATGAAATACAGATATTCACGCTGGATTGCCCTGTTCACAGGTGCTTCTGCAGGACTGTGTCCTGAATTTATGAATGCTATCTATGCTGATTCCAGATATCGCCTGATCAGAGAAGTCTGGCTTATTGATAAAAGCCTTCCGGCCATGCAGACCATTGCTGACCGTTTTCCTGGAAAAAAGGTAAGAATGATCGTCCTGGATCTGTCAGATCTTCAGCAGGTTAAGGATTTCGCCATCCTGTTAAAGACCTATGATCCCTATATCAGACTCATGATCAACAATGTTTCCCAGGAATCCATCGGTGACTTCAGCGATTACAGTGCCAGGGATGTGGAAGCTCTTATGAATATTAACGTTAATGCTCCAGTCCTTCTTCTGAAGCTCTGCCAACCTCATATCATGATCGGGACTGTAGTCATCATGTTTTCCTCAGCCGGCAGTATCACCCCCATGGACGACAATAGTCTTTTTGGCTCTGCCAAGCAGTTCTGTTACTATTTCTCACTATCCATTTGTAATGAACTGATGTGGGACGGCATCCGGATCATGGTCGCCTGCCCGGGACACATGGACGATATGAAGCTCCGCAACAAAGAAAGACGCAGTCAGCATATGAATCCTCTCCCTGTCACAGACAACCAGCTCCTGGCTGCCAATATCCTGAAACACGCAGAAAAAGGAGAAGCATCCTATACCCCTGGACTTTTTTACAAAATTTACCGTTTTATAGCCCGTTTCCGCTCCCATGAAAAACTGATGGAAAATGCCTATCGTTTCTACTGATTTCCACCGGCAGGTCACTGCCGGTGGATTTTTAGGGCGTTACCAAAACGGGTAGCGGTTCGCCTTTCGCCAAAATGTTTTGCATTTTGAGGACTTCCAGTATTATCGGAGGTGATACAAATGGGAAATAGGATGAAAGGTACATAATTTGATGATTGAAATGCTTCTGAGTGTGATTGGTATTGCGGTAACAGTTATCAGTATAATTGTGACTCTGATCAGCATCATTCAGACCTGTAGAAAAGACAGACATCAAAAAAGCAACCGCCCTCGACCAAAGGAATAGGTTGCTTTTTTAATAAATAACTTATAAACTTGGGCGAACCGTTGCTTTACGGTAACGCTCTTTACAAACATAGAATATCACCTAGTAAGGAATTCGTCAATTCATTTCTGTTTTTATATTTATTTC
>CACXDC010000122.1 GCA_902766365.1 uncultured Lachnospiraceae bacterium
AAAATTACGGATGCTGAAATCGTCCAGTATCACATCTCTTGTCACAAAACAGCTTACCTGGGCATACTCATCACCGCCCCACCGGTCAGCCGCCTGCTGATCAACCAGATCCTTTTCCTGTCCCTTCCACCACAGTGTCAGGAGCAGGTACAGAAGCAGGGAAAAAATAGTGATCAGCGAAAAGACGATCTGTGCTGCCGACAAACGTTTCAGAAAATTTTTCAAATCTGCCACTGCATTTTCCTCTTTTAACTGTTATTTTCGTTCAGACGTACCTGTTTGCCAGCTTCAACAGGCTTGGTAGATGTAGTGATCACATACTCATAACCATAAAGTCCTGCTGAAATTGCTGTGTTGTTATCATCAGAGGCAAGTACCTCCACATCAACTCTGGTTGCAATATAACGGTTACTGATCGGACCACTCTTCGACTCAACGATCAGGATAAATTTACCGTTCTTATCTTCTCTGATCGCACTGTTTGGTACTGTCAGTTCATATTCTGCACTTCTCTGGCCAACAGAAAGACTTAAGGACTGTCCGGCCTGGATACTGCTTCCAGTTACATTAAAGACAAGCAGCTTCTTCTGTCCATTGCTCTCCGGATCCGGCTTGATCACAGCCAGTGTTGCCATGGCATCATCATAATACCAGGCATTCTGCAATTCTGCCACATCTCCTACCTGTACCTTCTTGGACTGTTCATTTGTTACAGAAAAGCTTACCGTATAGCCCTTTCCGTCTACCTGGATAACGGCTGCCGCTTCCTCCGGTTTTGTCGTCTCTCCTGCCACATAGGCAAGATTGGAAATTGTACCGGCTACCGGTGCCTTAATGGCACTGCCCTCTGACTTTTCCTTCAGCTTCTCGATCTCGTCCTTCTTTTCCTGAATATCCTTGCTTGTCTTTGAAAGATCCAGCTCAGCATTGATATCTGCTGCAAGATCTGCCTGTTCCTGCTTTAACATATCATAAACGGCCTGGGCTGTCTTTAACGCTGCATTGGCATCTGCCAGCCTGTTCTGCCACGCTGTACTGTTCTGACTGTTAGCTGCGGTAATCTCGGAAATATTCCGGTTCGCCTGATTTAACCGGTTCTGTGCATCCTGTACACTTCCGTCAGAATAAGCTGCGATTGCCTGAACCTCTGCCAGCTTCTGCTGAAGCTTTGCAAGTTTTGCCTTTTTATCAGCCAGGGATGCCTGGTTATTTGTGTAATTATTAAGATCCGAATTGTTTTTTTCAATATTTTCAACATTTATCAATGCTGCATTATAATCTGCAAATAAAGTGGTATAACTTTCTGCTTTATTTCCTGCAGCATTGTATATCGCTGTCTGGAGCTGATTGAATGCTGTCTTTGTTCTTGATAATGTTGCCTGAACATTCTCAAATGTATCAACTTTTCTGTCACCAGGTATTATACCTGATGTAGCAATATCCTGATCTGCAGCCGCAGCATCGTAAATGATCTTCATCTTATCATATAAAGTGCCTACGGCTGCCGCTTTCTGTACACTATATGAATCTGGTGCAACTGTTGGTGAAGCACTCGGGTTCGGATTTACTCCGGTTGACCCCCCTGCTGATAACTGTGCATTTGAGATCAGTTTTTCCAGATCAGAAATCTGGGAGGTCAGTTCTGTAATCTGTGTATTCAGATTTGCAATTGTTTCCGCCCGTTCCCTTTCAAATCTGTCCTGTGCATTTGTCAGATCGGTGGTTGCCTGATCCCGGTTCAGTTCATCCGGCTTGGTATTGACGGCAGCATTGTTGGTGTCCTTGGTACTCTGCAGCGTAAGGGCATCCACATTTTTCTGGCACTCATCTACTCTGGCCTTGGCCGCCTCCAGCCGGTTCACCATATCCGTCACCTTTGCCTGATAGGTTGCAAAGGTATCTGTATTGCCACTTGCCACCTTATTTATGATCTCCGGGGAAACAGTTCCACCGAAAAGTCCCTTCATATAGGTCAGTTCCAGATCCTCCAGTTCATCTTCAGCCTTCTTCAGTTCATCACTTTCTGCGTCCTCCAGATAATAAATGACCTGATCCTTCTCTACTGTATCTCCCTGCTTTACAGCAACACTGCTGATCACACGGGATTCCTTGACCACCACATTATAAGGATCTGTTGCCTCTACCGTTCCGGTTCCACGGACCTTGGCTGTAATCGTTCCTCTCTGTACATACTGGGTAGCAACCTCCGGCAGAGAGTAATTCATGATCGTATTGGAAAAAAAGGTAAGCACCAGCATCACCGCAAGAAAGATGATCGCTGCATTTTTCACCCAGTCTCTTCGTTTGGAAGCTATTTTTTCGTCCATTTTATCCTCACATTCTGCCGTTTCAAACGGCACCCATCTGAAATAGTTTCTCTTTATCCTTTAATTCCGCCCTGATAGGTAATTCCCTCAACCAGATAATCTTCCCCGTACAGAAATACCAGGATCGGCGGTACCATATAGATCGTTGCAACAGCAAAGGCCAGTCCAACCTCTCCTTCATTGATCTTCGACAGAAATACGGACAATGGATGCATTTCTGAATCAGACAGAAGGATCAGTGGCTGCTCCACCATATTCCAGTAATCAATAAAGATCAGGATCGCTACCGAACACAACGCCCCTTTACAGAGCGGCATACAGATGCTTTTAAAGATCTGCCATTCTCCGGCCCCATCAATCTGCGCCGCCTCCATCACCGATTCCGGAATCCTTCTCATGTACTTGGTAAGAAGAAATACTGCAAACGGTGAAAAAATTCCCGGCAGCCAGATAGCCCATCTTGTATCCAGTATATTCAGCCACTCACTGACCAGATAGTTTGGTACCAGTGTAACCTGATAAGGCATCAGCATCAGAATAATATAAACAAAGAAAATGATCTCCTTCAGTCTTCCTCTGTATCTGGCAAATCCATAGGATGCCCCTGCCGCCACCAGTAACTGGAATATCACGATAGGAACCACAAGGATCACGGAATTCCAGAATTTAAACAGATATTCCGGACTCTTAAACAGCACCGTGATATACTGGCTGAAGGATACCATATCAGGAATAAATTTTAAATTTACCTTACTTGCAATATAGGTCTTTCCACCTGTATCTGATGTAGCAAATACCTGTCCATAATTGGCTGATATCTCCGATGCTGACATAAAGGAGTTCGTTACCGTCAGTACGATCGGCATCAGGAAAAGGACGGCAAAACAGGCTGCAAACATAGTGATCAGTGCTGTTTTCACAAGCAGACGACGCTGTTTCTTCCTGCTGTTTTTCCTGGCTCTTTTTTCTGCCGGACTCTGTACTTTTAGTGAGTTCTTTCTGTCATCCATCAGCCTTCAACGTCCTTCCCAAAATAATTTTCTGTCAGGAACAGCGCTCCTATGATCACCACCATAACAAGTGCCATCAGAATCGCTGCAGCCGAAAGCTTCTGATAATCAAGCTGGCTGAAAGCATTATTCATAAAATGCTGCATCATATAAATCGTGTCATACGGATAATTACCCGTCAGTAGATAGATTTCCCTGAATACCTTGAAAGAATTTATCAGGGACATAATTGTTACAAATAAAATTGTGGAAGACAGATACCGGATCTTGATATACCAGAATATCTGTCTTTGTGTGGCGCTTTCCAGTATCGCCACCTCCAGAATGTCCCTGGGGATACTGGAGAGTGCCGCCATGAACAGGATCATATTGTACCCAAGGTTCTTCCACAGAAACAGAATGACGATAACCACCTGCGCATGGGAAGATTTCAGCCAGTCGATCTTGTCTGCACCAAACAGTCCGATAAAGTCATTGACTATACCATTGTAATGGAACAGTACCTGCCAGATCAGGATAACTGATGCCACAGGCACCATCATGGGACTTAAGAAAAAAGTCCGGAACTGGCTCCTGAAAGGGATTTTAAAATCCAGCATCATGGCAAGCAGCAGTGATAAGATCACTGCCAATGGCACTGCCACCAGTGAAAATTTCATGGTGTTGGCGGCAGCCTGCTGAAAAGCCTTATTGGTCGCTACCTTTACAAAATTGTCCAAAAACACAAACTCATGGTTAATAGGATTGTCCACCATGGAATAATAAATAACAACAAAGAAAGGCAATACAAAAAACAGCAGTACACCGATCAGACTGGGGGAAAGATACCCCCAGCTGATCAGTGTGCCGCGCTTTGCTCTCTGCGTCAGCTTATTATGTTTCTTTTTGGGCTTCTTTTCTGCCTTCTGCCTGTGCAGCATTTAGCTATGCTCCTTCATATAAATCTGAACCCGGTTCTGAATGATATCGGCTGTTTCCTTCGCTGATTTCTGTCCTTTGAAGAAGGCACCGGTTTCTTCTGTAATAATATTGATCAGTTCCTCATTTACAGATGTGGATGCTTTCTCTGCTGACTCGATCACAGCCCTGACAGCATCAATTTCATCCTGAGTTGCAGCATAGATATCCATTTCAAAATCATCATATCCCCAGCTCGTCTTCATCTGTTCTACTTTGTTGCCATCAGCATCGGTTGTGTATTCCTTTTCCATATCCTTGGCAAACTGCTTTTCCAGTGCTGACCGCTTCACAGGGAATCCATAAGACATACTGTTTTCAGATACCAGGCTGTCCTGATATTCATCGGAAAGTAGTGTACTCACAAACGCCCATGCACCATCTTTATGTTTCGAAGATGCATTGATTGCCACACTGCCACTTGTGCTGGTGATCATATTTCCTTTTCTGTCCACATCAGGATAACCGATAAAGTTTACCTTTTCTCCAAACAGTCCATTGTACATCTGATATTCCTGTACGGAATCAAAGGAAGTCTGCATCAGAAGCACCTTATCTCCACGGATCTTTGCACTGATGCCATCACCGTCAGTGGTATAATTGATGTCCTCATCATCCGGGAATTTTGCTGCAAACTCCAGCACTCTGGCGAAATCCTCCCCGTCAAAATAGCTTTCTCCGGTCTCCCAGTTCATAAATTCATTCATATTATTATAAATGCAATAATAGAACACCGTTGATCTGCTTCCATAGTCAAAAATGTTCTCCGCATTATTCTGTTCCACAAAATCCAGCATTTCGCTTAAAGTCCATCCCTGACTGCTGATCTTGCTGTCCTTCACCATGGTCGTACTGATCACAAACTGTGGGATCACCGCACAGAGTTTTCCGTCTACTTCATAGGCCTTAAATACATTTTCAAGATAATCAGAACGTTTCATCCCCTCTTTGTCCATATAGGGATAAAGATCTTCAAATACGCCCATGCTTGCATACTGGTTGTAATCAATATTGGAAATATCTATGATATCCGGTCCCTTGCCACCTGCAATATCGTTATTGAACTGAGCCAGACCTGTCGTAAAATCATCTGTACTATATGATTTCACTGTAATGTGATATTTATCACTGCTCTTATTAAAATCAATGATATTTTTACGCAGATCCTGATTGGTGTACAGTGCGCCAAAGGTAATCTCTTCCTTCTGCTGCACCTCAGATGCCGGTGTCTTTGTCAGCAGGACCATGGAATAACTGGCATCATAGGAAGAATCTCCGGAATAAGCCCGTGTCAGCACATAATATCTGCCATCTGACAGCCTTCCAAGATCCTGTACATCATCTGAATTGATGTCTGCGTCAAGCCAGTCAAACAGTGTTTCTGCCTTATCTTCTGCAGGATCATAGGAAAATACTGTAGTTCCGTCACTTACCAGCACCTGCGTGCCATCGCCTTCATAAAAGTTAAGTCCAAAATTTTTATTCAGGGAATCACTCTTTATGGCGCTTCCCATTGTTTTCATTGTACTGTCAACCTGATAGATCTCAAGACTATTGCCACCCCACATGCAGACATAGACCTTTCCGCCTGCTGTGAATGCACTGTTAATCCAGTTTCCTCCAAGATCAATACTGTTTTTCTTCTCTCCCTGTGTACTGACAACTTCGATCGACTGGTCTGTCATCAGATAGATCAGCCCATTTCCATCTGTCAGCATATACTGGATATAACTGTTTTCATCCAGCACATCAAATACCACATTGCTGAGTACAGAGCCATCCTTTGATGAGATCACATAAAGATCAGTATGATAGGTATAATCCACCTCAGGACCTACTGCAAAGCCGGGATCCAGTGGTTCATCCGGATCTGCCATCGTTGCCTCATCTGAACCAGCCGCATCATCTGTCGTATCTGTTGTCACCGCTTCATCGTTTTCGCCGGTCACAACACTTCCATCTGTTACCACTTTTTTCCCTGCAGCCGCTTCTGGCTGTGCAGAACTATCATCTTCTGCATTTTCCTCATTATCTGCCTGTTCTCCACTGTCTGTTTCTGATGAATCTTCATACCAGTCAACGACAGCTACCAGGTTCCCGTCTTCATTCAGAAAGCTCTGCCGTACAGATGCATTTTCCGGCAGATCCAGGGGTCTTTCCTGCAGTTCTTCTGTCATAAAATCATACTGGAACAAAGCATTGTTGCTCTTTTCGGCAGCCTCGTCCCACTTGCTGCCTACGAGCAGCAGTTCATCTCCATTCTGCAGTATCGCTGAAAAATATTCCGCATCAGCCTTAAAATCCTTATACTCCGGTACATAATAAAAATCCTTCTGTGATGCATCCGTCTGTGTCTTATCCTTCCCACAGCCTGCAAGTGAAGCCATCATAAGCCCCGCGCACAGAAATGCCAGAATTCTCTTTCCTTCTTTTGTTCTGATTTTTTTCATAAAAAAACACCTCATATACCTGCTTCATTTTATCTGTTAAAACTATAGCATAGTATATGAGGCTAAACAATCTTTTCTGTCTTAGTTTTTCCTTAGTTTTTAAAACTGTGGATTGGTGCCGGAATCCTTCCGCCCCGGTTTACAAAGGCTTCACAGGAATATGGGTTCACTGCCATAACAGGTGCATGTCCAAGAAGTCCGCCAAATTCTACAGTATCCCCAACCTTCTTGCCAATAGCCGGGATTACACGGACTGCCGTTGTCTTCTGATTGACCATACCGATTGCCATCTCATCTGCGATCATACCGGATATCGTTGCTGCAGAAGTCTCTCCCGGTACAACTACCATATCAAGACCAACGGAACATACACAGGTCATTGCTTCCAGTTTCTCAAGGGTAAGGGCTCCTGCTTCTACCGCATTGATCATTCCCTGATCTTCACTGACCGGGATAAAGGCACCGCTTAAACCGCCTACATAAGAAGACGCCATCACACCGCCCTTCTTCACCTGGTCATTTAACAGGGCAAGGGCTGCTGTGGTTCCCGGTGCCCCTGCATACTCAAGGCCGATCTCACAGAGGATGTCTGCGACGCTGTCACCGATCGCCGGCGTAGGTGCCAGGGAAAGATCCACGATACCGAAAGGAACACCAAGTCTTCTGGATGCTTCCTGTGCAACAAGCTGTCCCACTCTTGTTACCTTGAAGGCTGTCTTCTTGATCGTTTCACAAAGTACCTCAAAATTTTCACCACGTACCTTGGTTAAAGCTGTCTTTACAACACCCGGTCCACTGACTCCGACATTGATGATCTTGTCAGCCTCTGTCACTCCGTGGAATGCACCTGCCATAAAGGGATTGTCGTCCGGTGCATTACAGAACACTACCAGCTTGGCACATCCAAGTGAATCATTCTCCTTCGTATACTCTGCAGTTTCCTTTACGATCTCTCCCATCAGCTTCACGGCATCCATATTGATACCGGTCTTAGTTGAGCCAAGATTCACGGAGCTGCATACTCTTTCTGTTACTGCAAGAGCCTTCGGGATAGAACGGATCAGCAGTTCATCTGCCGGTGTCATTCCCTTGCATACCAGTGCAGAATAGCCACCGATAAAGTTCACGCCCACCTCATGTGCCACCTTATCAAGGGTTTTTGCGATCGCCACATAATCCTCTTCTGTCCTGCAGGCTGCCCCGCCGATCAGTGCGATCGGGGTTACGGAAATTCTTTTATTTACAATGGGGATTCCAAAATCCCTTGCAATCTTTTCTCCGGTTTCCACCAGATCCCTGGATGCTTCATAAATCTTCTGATAGATCTTTTCATTCAGTCTTTTCAGATCGGAGTCGATACAGTCAAGAAGGCTGATACCAAGAGTAATGGTACGGACATCCAGATTTTCTTTGGTAATCATTTCATTGGTCTCAACGACCTCACGTAAATTGATCATGGGTTTTATCTCCTAGATTCTATGCATTTTATCAAAAATTTCTTCCTTCTGTGCCTTGATCTCCACACCGATCTCTTCTCCCAGACTGTGCAGATCCTCGACAATGGTTCCGAAATGCTTCTCTGATGCACTGGTATCTACGATCATCATCATATTGAAGTACCCCTGTACGATCGTCTGGGAAATATCTTCGATATTGATCTGATTTTCTGCCAGATAAGTACATACTCTGGCAATGATGCCTACAGTGTCTTTTCCAACTACGGTAATAATTGTGTTTTTCATAATTTTCCTCCAGCGCTTTTTTGTCAGTATAGTGCAAAACCGTTTTCTATGCAATATGTATTGCCGGTGTTACTTCATTTCTTCTTGCCACCTGCATGGGCAGATCCCTGACGGAAATGCCCTCATCTGCCATGGTCACCTCAACCCTCACTGCCTCATAGGCAAGCTCCGGCATATTGTTTTCCTTGCTCAGGTGCCCAAGGAGTACCGCCTGCAGATCATCATGGATCAGCTTTGTCAGAAGCTGCCCGGCTCTTTCGTTGGACAGATGTCCCTTATCCCCCAGGATACGCTGTTTCAGATAATAAGGATACGGTCCGACCTGAAGCATATTGATATCATGGTTTGCTTCCAGTAAAAGGGCATCCATACCTTTGAGGGATTCTACTGTATAATCATTATAGGTGCCAAGATCTGTCACAACAGCAACCTTTTTCCTGCCATGAACAAACCGGTATGCCACAGGGTCTGCCGCATCATGGGAGATCCGCATGGGATTACAGCAGATATCCTTGATCATCAGTTTTTCGTCCGGGGAAACTGTATGGAACAGATCCTCCGGGATCTTTCCCACGCTCGAAGTTTTCAGGATTGCTTCTATGGTTCCCTTTGTGGCATAGATTGGCACTTCATATTTTCTTGAGAGAACACCAAGTCCCGCAATATGGTCTGCGTGCTCATGAGTGATAAAAATCCCATCAATATCCCTCATGGAAAGTTCCAGCTCCTTAAGCCCCGCTTCCGTCCTTTTGCCACTGATCCCGACATCCACCAGAATATGGGTGGAATCAGAGCCTACATAAATACAATTACCGCTGCTTCCGCTGGCAATGCTGCAAAGTCTCATGTTCTAATTCTCCTGCCAGTATATTTCTATTGCATCGCCATCATGGATAGGCTCCATATACTGGGCCGGTCTTCCATTCAGCTTCGTTATGATCGACTTTCCTTTCTGCATGGAAAGATCAAAATCGATCTGGTCAAATACATCTACGTAAATGTAACTGCTCTTTCCCGAAAGCTTCACAGGCTGTCTGTTCACAAGCACTACAATGGTCACTATTTCATTCTCATTGTCTGCAGCTTCTCCGGTTCCGTCAGCTATGCCTTCTCCACCGTATGACATACGTTCCGGTTCAGCCTTTGCTGCCACATCTTCCCGGACATCACTTTCACCCCGGATATCACTTTCCCCCTGGACATTTCCTTCTGCAATCTCTACCGTAAAATTCTCATACACCTTCGTATCTGCATCTGCCAGTTCATGGTTAACATAAATATTACGCATGCCATCCGCTGCAAGATCCATATACTGCAGCAGCTTCTGCAGCGGATAATAATTCAGGACCTCTATCATATCTCCCTCTGCAACAGAATAATCCGGTGTTGTGAAAGTTTCATTTACTGAGATCAGTCTTGGTAATTCTACTTTGCTCCCATTAACCTGCAAGAACAGACTCTCTTCTTTATCTGTAAGTTCAGAAAGCTGTACCTCTGCCCGTTTTCCTGCTGTGGAATGTTCCACACGGATAATATCATTTTCATGGATCGGCGTAGTAATATCTGCCGGCTGTCCATTAACACTGATAACCGCAGCTTCTCCCACTTCTCCCCTGACAATACGCTGCCTGCCATTGACAGTAAACTGAAGTGCCTTCCCTCTTGCCGGGAACAGACCATCATTTGGAAATCCAGCCTGCATGGCCGCATCTGCCACTGTCAGTCTGTTGTTATCATAGATCTTTACTTTACGGTCATTAAAGCTTACAAAAATAAAGTTATTATTCTGTTCATAAAAATTCAGACAGATTCCGATCGGTGTTACAAGCAGGCTGTCCTTGGCAATATCCTCTTCAAAGACGATCTGCTGCATCACTTCTTCTCCCCTGAGGGCCACACGTTCCGGAACAATGTCAAGATCTCTTGCAACAGCTTCTGTATAGCCCGGAAGCTTTCCGCCTCCTCCGACTACAAAAACAGCACTGACACTCTTGCCGCCATTCAGTTCTTTGATCTTATCTGCCACCTGTCTGGCCATGTCCTCTACCACAGGTGCTGTCACAGAAAGCACTTCTTTACTTTTGATCTTCTGTGGCAGGAACATAATATCTTCATAAGTGATCTCGTCGGTTTCCCCGGCCTGCCTTTTGATTTTCTCTGCTGTTGCAAAATCCACAAGACAGTGCCTTGCGATCACTTCGGTCAGAGCATCTCCCGCAATAGGGATCATTCCATAGGCTATAATACAGCCATCATTGGTAATGGAAATATCACTGGTTCCGGCTCCCACATCGATCAGTGCGATATTCAGCATACGGAAGCGTTCCGGAATCGCTACCTGAATCGCAGCTATAGGCTCCAACGTCATATTTGCCACCTTTAAGCCGGCAAGTTCCACTGCCCGGTAAAGACCATCTACAACATCTTCCGGCAGAAATGTGGCGATCAGGTCAACCCCTACTGTCCTTGCCTTATGTCCCTCCAGGTTTCCCATTGGATAACCATTTAAATAAAACCGTACTACAGAATATCCTACACAGTAGAACTTCATGTCTTCCTCTGTCTGCTGTTTCAGGAATTCTTCATAGGCCTTTTCCACTGCTGAGGAAGTCAGGGCATAAATATCTTCACTTGCGATTTCCTTATCCGAGCCGAAGGGATACTCCACATGACTGTTCACCGTCCGGAGCACACGGCCTGCCGCTGCGATACAGACATCTGTCAGCTTCCGGCCTATCGCCTCTTCCAGTTCTTCCTTTACCTGTCTGATCGTTTCACTTACCTTGCCGATATCGTGGATCTGTCCATCCAGCATGGCTCTGGTCTCATGTTCCCTGACTCTCTGTGCCACCACAACGAAACGATTGTCTTCCTTATATCCTACAGTTCCTACTATGCTTCTTGTTCCAATATCCAGTCCAAAAACAAGCTGTCCCATATAACTGTTCTTTTCTGTCACAGATATTCCCCCAATTTCTCATCAATCTGACGTCTGCTCTCTGTAAGACTGTCACTGTTATCGATCACCACGCTGCAGTATCTCCGAAAATCAGCTTCTTTCAACTGGGTGTTCATGATCGAATCTATTTTTTTATCCGAATATCCTCTGGATTCCTTCAGACGTTTTCTTCTGACCTCTTCTCTTGCATAAATATACCACATTTCATCCACGTAGTCCAAATATCCTTCTTCGATCAGAAGCGCAGCTTCTATAAAAAAGAAATCATGTATATTACTTTCTCTTTCCTCCCGGATTGCAGAAAGGATCAGTTCCTTTACCGCCGGATGGATGATTCCATTAACCTCAGTAAGAAGTTCCCTGCTTGAGAAAATCTTCTCCGCCATTTTTACTTTGTTGATATTTCCTGTTTCATCCAGGATCTCATCTGACAGAAGTTCTACCAGCTTTTCATAACAGGGCTGTCCTTTTTCCTTTACCTTATGGGCAGCCTCATCTGCCAGAAGAATACGGCAGTTATAATGCTCTCTGATGTAGGAAAGGATCTCACTTTTTCCGGCACCCACGCCACCCGTAATCCCAATTACTTTCATTTATTTTGCCTCATACCAGTCATAGCCTGTATGAAGATCGATCTCCAGTTCTACAGCAAGTTTTGCTGCACCTTTCATCTCTTCTTCCAGGATCTCCCTGACCTTGTCCTTTTCTTCTTCTTTTGTTTCGATCAGAAGTTCGTCATGAACCTGCAGGATCAGCTTTGACGAAAGCTTTTCATCCTTCAGTCTCTGATACACCCGGATCATGGCAATCTTTATGATATCGGCTGCTGTCCCCTGGATCGGAGAATTCATGGCAACTCTTTCTCCAAAAGACCGCTGCATAAAGTTGCTGGAGGAAAGCTCCGGTACCGGGCGTCTCCTTCCATACATGGTTGTCACATACCCGTTTTCCTTTGCATGGGCCACCGCTCCGTCAAGAAACGCCTTAATTCCCGGATAGGTAGCAAAATACTGTTCGATATATTCTGCTGCTTCCTTTCTGGAAATACTCAGATCCTGACTTAAACCAAAAGAACTGATTCCGTACACAATACCAAAGTTGACCGCCTTTGCGTTTCTCCTCTGCAGATCTGTCACTTCCTCGAACGGAGTATGGAACACCTTTGAAGCTGTGATCCTGTGAATATCTGCATCTGTCCTATACGCTTCTATCAGTTGCTTATCTCCGGACATATGTGCCAGTACACGCAGTTCGATCTGGGAATAATCTGCATCCGTAAAAAGATATCCATCCCTCGGGATAAATACCTTACGGATCTGTCTCCCCAGCTCCATTCTCATTGGTATGTTCTGCAGGTTTGGTTCTGTAGAACTGATCCGTCCGGTAGCCGTGATCGTCTGATTAAAAGTGGAATGGATCCTGTCCTCTTCTCCGATGTAGGCAGCCAGTCCATCCGCATAGGTGCTCTTCAGTTTTGTAAGTCCTCTGTACTCCAGAATATCTGCTACGACAGGAGCTTCTCCTGAAAGCTTTTCAAGAACATCTGCTGCTGTAGAGTAACCCGTCTTCGTCTTTTTTCCACCCGGCAGCTTCATCCTTTCAAACAGGATTTCTCCAAGCTGCTTCGGTGAGTTGATATTGAATTCACATCCTGCCTTCCGGTAGATTTCCCGTTCCAGCTCCTTTATTCTTCCTGTCAGCGTCTCTCCGTATGCTTTCAGTTTTTCAGGATTGACACGGATGCCTTCCTGCTCCATATCATAAAGAACACAGGTCAGCGGCATCTCAATCTCTTTCATCAGTCTGCTCATTCCTGTTTCTTCCAGCTTCTTTTTCAGAACCGGTGCAGCTTTGACACAGGCATAGGCAAGAAAGCTGACATATGAGATCACTTCCTCTTCCTTCTCCGCATAAGCTGCCGAAAGACTTTTCTTTCCAAATAGTTCTGTCTTTTCCTGTAGCATCAGTCCAAGATGTTCATTGGCTACATCCAGGATCGTATAATCATTTTTCAGTGGATTTAACAGATAGGCTGCCAGGATGATATCAAAATAACGCTCTGTATTGTCTGTCTGCAGGAAATCATAATATTCCTTAATATTGGCACAGTCTGTTTTTCCTGTCTCTGACAGCTTTTTGAGCTTATCTGCAAGGTAATCCTCTGTTAAAAATCCTTCTTTCCTGCAGAAGAATGTCTCTCCATCCGGAAGTGACAGACAGACTGCAAGCAGGCTCCTTTTTTCATCAAAAAGAAGATACAGACCGGTTTCTGCTTCCTTTCCTGCTTTTTCAAACAGATTTTCTGCTTCTGACAGATCTGTTACTGTGTGGAATTTCTCTGTGATCTCCTCATGGGAAATCCTCTTTTCAAAACGGGAAAGCAGGTTTTTAAACTCCAGTGTCTTAAAAATCTTGTAGGCATCCTCTGTATAAAAATCATGGATCCTTGCCCTGTCCTTATCAAGCTCTACATCACTGTTTGTCCGGATCGTAGCCAGATCCTTGCTTAAATCTGCCAGTTCCCTGTTGTTGATCAGAGATTCCTTAATCGCCTTTTTGGTAATCTCATCTATATGATCATACAGGTTTTCTACGGAATGATAGGTTTTGATCAGTTCTGTCGCTGTCTTTTCGCCAACCTTTGGTACACCCGGGATATTGTCTGCCGTATCTCCCATCAAAGCTTTCAGATCTATAAATTCTGTGGGTGTTACCTGATAGCGCGCCACTACATCAGCCGTATAATAATCTTCAATCTCCGTCCTGCCGCCTCTGGTCTTTGGTATCCTGATCTTGATCCGGTCTGTTGCAATCTGTAAAAGATCCCTGTCACCGGATACCAGCGATACAGCCATGCCCTGCTGTTCTGATTTTTTAGCCAGTGTTCCCAGAATATCATCAGCCTCAAGTCCTGCTTTCTCCACTGTTGCGATCCCCATGGCAGAAAGGACTTCCTTCATTACCGGTACCTGTTCCCTGAGTTCTTCCGGCATAGGTTTTCTGGTTCCCTTATATTCCTTATAGATCTCATGCCGGAAAGTAGGAGCATGTACATCAAATGCCACTGTCAGATAATCCGGTTTCTCTTCCTCCAGGATCTTAAACAAAATGTTCAGGAATCCATAGATGGCATTGGTATGCAGTCCACTGCTGTTTGTCAGATCCGGAACGCCATAAAAAGCCCTGTTCAGTATGCTGTGTCCATCAATTAAAACGAGTTTTTCCATCAATCCCTCAAGCCCTTTTCTAATACAATACGATAAATAACAATAATAATGCAATGAGCTCTACTACAACAAATCCCTGAAGCATGAAAAGCAGCCATTTCATATTTTCACGGACTTTCAACGTATGCTCCGCATTCTCCAGTCTTTCAAGCAGCTCATTCTGCAGATCAAAAACACTTCCTGATTCCAGTCTTGCCATGCCTTCTGTTACTAGAAACTGGATAGAAAGTTCTTCCATACAATCATTACACCTCTCCACGTGTTCCATGAACTCCCGCAGATCGTCTGTATCCAGATCATCCTCCAGAAAAGAAGGGATCATTTTTTCTATTTCTTTACAGGTCATAGCCGTTTACCTTCCTTTCCTCTCAGATCTGATAAAAAAAGGACTTCTGATGGTCAGTCAGAAATCCTGATTCGTGCCGGCAGTGGGACTTGAACCCACACGTGGTTGCCCACAACAGATTTTGAGTCTGCCTCGTCTGCCATTCCGACATGCCGGCA
>CACXDC010000123.1 GCA_902766365.1 uncultured Lachnospiraceae bacterium
ATCATAAAACCCCGCATTGCTGCAGGGTTTGAAATGGTTTTCTTATATTTGAATTGTACCTTGAAAAATTATTTCTTTTTATATCGGCTGGGATATTCCTTTTGCACCCGGGGAGACCAGGGGAGCAGTTCGTCAAGGAATTTCAGGTTATTATCATAGAGGATAACCGAGTAACGTAGCTAAAGTCTGCACGGCAAACCAGCTTATGATACAGCTGTGACACATGAAGTCAATAATACGTGCTATGACCAGAAGAATAAAAGTAAATGCTCCATAGCAAGTACCTGTCAATAACCTTACCTATCTGCCATAATAGTCTCACACTACACACAGTCAAAAAAGTTCAGCACTCAACTTTTTTGACCAGGGTCAGGAGGTTAGACTATGAACACTCAAACCAGTTTAGTTGCAGAACAGATCCGCCTACAGAAGTGGGCTGACCAGATCAGGGACTGCCAGAATCGTCCCTCTGATATGAAAGTCGATGCCTGGTGCCAGGAACATGGCATCACAAAGGCGAATTATTACTATCGTCTGCGTCGAGTCAGGGAGGCATGTCTGGAACTTTGTGATCCATCTCCTTCCTTCGTGGAACTCACAGCACCTACAGAAAGTATACCGGCTAAAGTATCTCCTACACATTCCCCTGTGGCTGCAGCACTTCATACAGAAAGTGGAATCACCATAGATATCTATAATGACGCTTCAGCGGAGTTTCTCAGAAACCTTATAGGAGCAGCCAGCCATGCTTAATGATGCTTCTGGATTTCAGAAAATATATCTTGCCACCGGATACACGGATCTGCGCAGAGGCATGGAAGGACTGGCAAATATCATACGCTTCCGTTTTCATCTGGATCCTTATGACAGAAATACCCTGTTTCTGTTCTGCGGCAAGAGGAGTGACCGTATCAAAGGTCTCCTTTGGGAAGGGGATGGTTTTCTGTTATTATACAAAAGGCTGGATACCGGTGCTTTCAGCTGGCCACGAAACAGCGAGGAAGCGCTTGCAATTACTTCTGAGCAGTATGCGATGCTCATGCAGGGACTGGAAATCATAGCCAAACACCCCATAGACCAGATTCAGGATCCAAAGAAGCTCTTCTAAGTTTTGCGCATTTCGCAGAATTTTTTTGTGGACAGTTTTGTCTCTCGGGGATTACTGTCCGTTGTTTATCCACAACGGTTCTGTCCTGCCACCCATACGGCCGGAATGGCAGGGCATTTGTGGACAACAGTACTGAAAATCTGAAAAAAGCAGTGATATCCCAGGTTTTCAGTACTGTTATCCACCGTCATAATGACGAACGGAAAACAGCCGCCAGCTAGTGGAAATGTATCATATCTGCTATAATGGGCTCAGTAAGAAAAGGAGTTCAGCTATGGCAGTCAGATACACGGAAGAACAACTGAATACCGTTGACAAGTCCCTTCTGATCCAGATGTTTCTGAACCAGCAGGAGCAGCTTCAGACACTGACCGCCGAGGTCGCTTCCCTCAATGAAAAGATGCAGCTCATGATGGAACAGATGATCCTGGCAAACAGAAACCGCTTTGGACGTTCTTCCGAAAAGATGACGGATGCCAGCCAGATCAGCTTCATGGAGGTGGATGGAACTATCGTCTTCTTCAATGAGGCAGAGGCCGTCTGTGACCTGGATACCCCGGAACCGGAACATCTGGAGAAGTCTGCTCCACGTCCGGTAAAGAAAAAAGGCAAAAAAGAACAGAATCTTTCCGGTCTTCCTACACACCGGATCGACCACTACATGACAGAGGAAGAACTCACTGCAGAGTTTGGCAAAAATGGCTGGAAACAGCTTCCGGATGCCATATCCCGGAGATACCGCTTCGTTCCTGCCAAAGTAGAGGTGGAAGAACATCACATCGGTGTCTATGCCGACAAAAAGGATGGACATATGGTAAAGGCAGAGCATCCCAGAGGGCTGCTTCATGGCAGTGCTGTTTCCCCGACACTTGCGGCAGCCATTATAAACGGCAAATATGTCAATGCCATTCCGCTGTACCGCCTGGAGCAGGAATTCAAACGCTATGAGCTGGTCATCACCAGACAGAACATGGCAAACTGGATGATCCGTCTCGGAGAGGAATACCTTTCCGTTCTCTATGACTATCTCCACCGGAAGTTGTATGATTACCATGTCATCCAGGCAGATGAGACACCAGTGCTCGTAAACCGTGACGGCCGTCCGGCAGGATCCAAAAGTTATATGTGGGTCTACCGTTCCGGATATATGTATCCGGACAGACAGATCGTCCTATATGAGTATCAGCGGACTAGAAATGCTTCCCATCCCCGGGAGTTCCTGAAGGATTTTCCGGGATCTGTGTCACGGATGGCTATCAGGTCTACCACACGCTGGAAAAGGAGAAGGAAGACCTGACGATCGCAGGCTGCTGGGTGCATGGACGCCGGAAGTTCGAGGAAGCCCTTGCCACCATACCGGCCGAAGGGAAAAAGGAATCCGTTGCCTTTCTGGTAATGAAGCAGATCCAGGCAATCTACCGGGAAGAAGGTAAATTGAAAGAGCTCTCTTCCGAAGAAAGACTTGTGCAGCGTCAGGTGGTCATCCGGCCCCTAGTAGATGCTTTGTTTGCGTACCTGAAACAGAAAAAAGAACAGATCGTGGTAAAAGGGAAACTGCAAGCAGCCTTTACCTACCTTCTGAATCAGGAAAAATACCTCCGGGTATTTCTGGATGATGGAGACGTTCCGATGGATAATAATGCTTCGGAACGTGCCATCCGTGGCTTCTGCATCGGAAAGAAGAACTGGGAAGTCATTGATACCATAAACGGAGCCAAGACATCTGCTGTGATCTACAGTATCGCAGAAACAGCAAAGGCAAACAACTTAAAACCCTATGAGTACTTTGAACATTTGCTGACCGTGATCCCAGAACACATGGAAGACACAGACCGCAGCTTTTTGGAAGAGCTGCTCCCTTGGTCACCAACTCTGCCGGAAAACATTCGAAAATAAAATTTACAGCAGGCCACGAAAGTGGCTTAAAGTTGTCAAGGTACTTGCTATGGTGCATTTAC
>CACXDC010000124.1 GCA_902766365.1 uncultured Lachnospiraceae bacterium
GGTATCCCCAACAATCTGATGCCTTACATTACTCAGGTTGCAGTTGGCAAGTTAAAAGAGCTTGGTGTATTCGGAAATGATTATGATACGCCTGACGGAACCGGCGTCCGTGACTATATCCATGTAGTAGACCTGGCAAAGGGCCATGTTAAGGCACTGAAGAAGATTGAAGAGAAAACAGGACTTGAGATCTACAATCTGGGAACCGGTGTTGGCTACAGTGTTCTGGATATCGTGAAGAATTTTGAAGAGGCTACCGGTGTTAAGATCCCTTACGTGATCAAACCCCGCCGTGCCGGTGATATCGCTACCTGCTATTCTGATGCAAGCAAGGCAAAGAGAGAGCTTGGCTGGGAAGCAGAGTATGGAATCAGGGATATGTGCGAAGATTCCTGGAGATGGCAGAAGAATAATCCTAACGGATATGATGATTAAAATGATTGTGTGTTTAACTGGGAAGTTACTTGCAGAGAACCTGTCGCTGACAGGTTCTCTGCTCGTTTTAAAACATAGTTATCACGCTACATAATGGTACATAAAGATAAAATGGCACAGGCTTCCGCCCATGACGAAAAGATGGAAGATCTCATGTGATCCGAAGAAGGTGTGTCTGCTGTTAAACAGTGGGAGCTTCAGTGCATAGATCACCCCGCCGATTGTATAGATGATCCCTCCTGTAAGCAGCCAGAGAAAAGCACTGTGAGGCAGGGTATTCCACAAGGAGCCAAAGACGAAGACACAGACCCAGCCCATGGCAATATATATAATAGAAGAAAACCATTTGGGACAGGTGACCCAGCAGGCTTTTAACAGCATACCGGCAATGGCGATTCCCCATACTACGGCAAAAAGCGTATAGCCCATCTTTCCACCAAGGACGATCAGACAGACCGGTGTGTAGGATCCGGCGATCAGTACAAAGATCATCATATGATCTACTTTGCGGAAGATACGAAGCACCCGGCCCCCGATATTAAGGGAATGATAGGTAGCGCTGGCACCATAAAGAAGGATCATACTGAGTATAAATATGGTCATGGCGGGCAGCATATTGGCTGTGCCTGACAGAGCGGATTTCACGAGAAGAGGTGCTGCTGCAAATACTGCCAGCATCATCGCGATAAAGTGGGTAATGGCACTTCCGGGTTCACGAATTGTTATCTGCATAATAAATACCTCCTTAATATAGCAAGTAGTAATGAAAACTACATATAACATATTTGAATACTACAACATATTATATGACGTGTCAACAGGATTATTCTTTACTTGCCTGTGAAAATCCGATATACTGAAATTCATTGAAAACGGAGGTGGCAGTATGTTCCGGATGTGGGGAAAAATATGGAAGGACAATCATCTTTTGAAGGATATTGTCATTGAAAATAATAAGGAAGACACCAGGACTCATAAAGTATTTGAAGCACTGGATGAGATCTGTTACGCTTTTGATCTTGGCAAACCGATCTGGCTGGATTCCTGTGTGGCAGATTTCAAGAAGCATTCCAGGGCAAGGTTTACGCAGGACAGTTTTATCGAACAGATCGATTTTGATTATCTGGAGATCCAGATGCTGGAAGAAGATTAATATGGAATAAAAATTCATTTTGCTCATATATATAAAAGTGCGGGAATTAACGGAATGTACATTACTGGCAAACTGTGTTAAAATAGAATAGCCGGGTGACAGCAGGGGGGGCTGCAGAAACCTGACAGGAAACAGAAGGAATGCAGGGGGCAGAAACAGGACGGGAGATCCCGTTAAAATATGTATAGGGGCGGATGAAAACAGAATGGAATTAGTAGTACAGAGAGACAGCGATATTGACAACTGGAAAGAGGTCATGCTGATCTACAGTTCAGCATTGAAGCAGATCTCTACCAAGCTGGAAATATTGAATGACGAGTTTCAGCATGTGCACAGGTATAATCCCATTGAGCACATCAAATCAAGGGTGAAGACACCGGAGAGCATCGTCAAGAAATTAAAGAAGCACGGCTATGAATCAACGATCCAGAATATGATCGAATATGTCAATGATATTGCAGGGATCAGAGTAATATGTTCCTTTACTTCGGACATTTACCAGATCGCAGAGATGATCAGAAACCAGAGTGATATCAAGGTGATCTCGATCAAGGATTATATCGTGAACCCGAAGAAAAGCGGCTATAAGAGCTATCATATGCTGGTCACCATACCGGTCTATCTGTCAGACCGGATCGTAGATACCAAGGTCGAGATCCAGATCAGGACGGTAGCGATGGATTTCTGGGCAAGTCTGGAGCATAAGATCAATTATAAATTCGAAGGCAATGCACCGGATCATATCCGGAATGAACTGGTAGAGTGTGCCAGAATGGTATCGGAGCTGGATGAAAGAATGCTTTCCCTGAACGAGGAGATCCAGATGATCCATCAGGGCAGTCAGACAGAAGATAAAGGGTGAAACCGGAAGCGTCAGATATGATGGCAGAGCATAAACTGTGAAGCCGGAAGCATCAGAAATAAAAATCAGAATAGGGAAAGGGACTGTGCCGGTGTGCGCAGTCCCTTTTTAAACGTCTGATAATGGTATAACTCCTGAAGACCCAGGATCCTGCAACCTGTTCATGGATGGATCCTGCTTATCTGTCCCGTAAAATGAGGAGTGCCCGGATACATTGCTGCACCCGGGCTATTATGAAAAAATTTATCTACATTAGTCTGTCTCTTGATTTATTTATACTATACAATAGAATTATGAATAAATTATGAACACATTGTGAAAAGATAGTTAATTATTACAATGAGATAAAAAAATACAGATGAAAATTATACATATTGCACAAAATGGGCTTGTGTTGTCAAACACAATCAAAAATGCTACAATAGAAGCGTTATAATGTTTTTCGCACCGGGAGGAAGAAAACGATGGACAATTTCATGGATAAGATCACACAGAAACTGAATTCACAGGATATGATCAGAGCTAATGCGGCAGCCGATGCGGCAGAGCTTGAAAATCTGGAAAACCAGGTGACAGTTTTTAAGGAACAGATAGAGAAATATGATGACTGTCTGCAGGAAATGAGACAGCTGAATCTGAGAAATATTGAGAGCGCCAAGGAAGTGAAGGATCTGACCAGACAGGCAGGAGAGAGCCTTGAGAAAACGGCCGGAGAAGTAGAAAATGCTTCCGTAAGCAGGATCAAGCAGACTTCGGATCTTTCTATCGCAGGGATCCAGCAGACACAGGACGCTTCCATTGCGGGCATTAAACAGACTTCCGATGTGTCCATCGCAGGAATCCGTCAGACCTCGGACGCTTCTATCGCCGGCATCAATCAGACTGTAGCAGAGAGCCTTGCCAAGATCGCAGAGATCCAGGACAATTCCGGAAAGGATAATCTGGAGAAGATGACAGAGACCGTTTCCGGACTGAAGAATATGCAGGATGAGGCTTTTAGGTCTCTGGAAGATTTTCTCCATACAGACAATGTCAAGGTATACCGTAATGTGCAGGCAGCCATGATCGAGGAGCTGGAGAAACAGACAAATGAACTGAAGGAAGCTCAGGAAAAGACTGCAAAGAGCAGTAAGGTACTGCTTCCCTTCGTGATCATTTCGATGATCCTGACACTGGCAAATACAGGAATCCTGATAGCACAGATCCTCGGTTTATTCTGATCATAAAGGAGACATGCCATGGCAAAACAAAGCTGGAAACCGGGCAATATGTTGTATCCCCTGCCTGCGGTGCTTGTCAGTACAGCGGATAAAAAAGGAAATCAGAATCTTTTCACAGTAGCGTGGACAGGAACGATCTGCAGTGATCCACCGATGGTTTCCATTTCTGTCCGCCCAGAGCGTTATTCCTATTCCATGATCATGGAAACCGGAGAATTCGTCATTAACCTGACGACAGAAGCACTTACCTATGCTACGGACTATTGTGGTGTAAAAAGTGGCAGGGATGTAGATAAATGGAAAGAGATGAAGCTGACCCCCATGAAGGCAGATAAAGTACAGGCTCCGCTTGTAGCAGAGAGTCCTGTAAATCTGGAGTGCAGGGTGACAAGAAGAATTCCCTTAGGAACGCATGATATGTTCCTGGCAGAAGTGGTGGCAGTCCATGCGGATGAAGCCTACATGGATGAAAAGGAAAGATTTTCCCTTGCCAAAGCAAAGCCGATGGTGTATTCTCATGGAACATACTATGGTCTTGGAAAAGAACTGGGAACGTTTGGATACAGTGTAAGAAAGAAATAAAGGTTTATGAAGCATTATTCAAGTTATTATAAAAGATTACATGTTAGAAGAATTAAAATTGCAGTGCTGGCAGTAATTGTCAGCATGTTTTTTCTGCCCGTGTTTGTTAAATTCGAAAGAAGCGGGGATAATATGTTTACAGTACTTCTGGATGGCGTTTCAGTAGGAACAGTTGCTTCACCTGAAGAAGCGGAAAACTATGCCAGAGAAGCACGCAGACAGATCGCCAGTGACAGCAGTGAGCTGGTTCTGGTGGAGAGCAATATCGAACTGCAGGGGCAGGAGGTTCTTTTTGGAAAGACAGATGATCCTGATGAAGTCATTTCCAGGATGGCGATGGTACTGGCGGACAATGTCCGTGAGACCATGAACCGTTCTTATGTTGTGAAGATCAATGAATTTATGATCAATCTGGCCAGCAAGGAAGAAGTGACACGGGTTCTTCAGGCAGCGCTCGACAAGTATGATACAGCAGAAACTGGCAGCTATAAGGCAGAGCTTCTGCTGGATCCGGCAAGAGAACTGCCGGTACTGACAGCCAGAGTAGTGTCTGAGGAAGAAGCGAAGGAACAGGAAGAAATCAAAGAGGCAGTCAGCTTAAGTGCCGGTATGGATGCGGAGCTGGATGCAGTATTTGAAGCGGTACAGCCAAAGGTAGAAAAGGATTTTGAAGACTATGATCTTGGACTGATCTCCATGGATTTTGGAGATACTGTGGAAGTGGTAGAAGCTTATCTGTCCAATGAAGAACTGACGAATGTAAATGATGCCATTGAGATGGTAACCAAAGATCAGGAGAAAAACGAGGTCTATGAAGTACAGTCCGGAGATACGCTTTCCGGTATCTCGCTGAAAACAAACATTCCGCTGGACAGGCTGGTGGAAATGAATACTACGCTGGATGATGAAAATTCCATGATCCGTGCCGGAGAAGAACTGGTGATCATGGTACCAAAGCCAGAGCTTACCGTGACCAGACAGGAAGAGCTTTACTACGAAGAAGATTATGAAGCGGATATTATCTATATAGATAATGATGACTGGTATACGACTGAGAAGAAGACACTACAGGAGCCTTCTGCAGGACACAGAAAGGTGGTAGCCATTGTTTCTTTCGAAAACGATCAGGAGGTCGGGACAGAGATCATCAAGGAAGAGATCACTTATCAGGCTGTGCCGAAGATCGTGGAACGTGGAACCAAGATACCACCTACTTATATTAAGCCCATTTCCGGTGGACGTTTAAGCTCCAATTTCGGAAGAAGAAGTGCACCAAAGCGTGGAGCAAGCACTTATCATAAAGGTGTTGACTGGGCAACGCCGACAGGAACAGCAGTAGTGGCATCCTCCGGTGGTACAGTTGCCAAGGCCGGATGGGGAAGCGGCTATGGGTATGTGGTATACATTAACCATCCGGATGGTAAACAGACCAGATACGGGCATCTGAGCAAGGTGCTGGTATCGGCAGGACAGACGGTATCCCAGGGACAGAAGATCGCACTGAGTGGAAATACCGGTGTCAGCACGGGACCCCATCTTCACTTCGAGATCCTGGTTGGCGGCAGTCAGGTGAACCCGCTGAAATATCTGAACTGATCAGTGGCTGCCTGGAGAGCCTGCAAGCTGGTGTATGTGTCAGAACGAATGTTTGAGATTTACAAAATGCGGAAATATGTTATACTTAGAGCAAGCGTGCATTGAGCCCAGAGAGTATCTCCGGGCTCTGACAATAAGATTTTTCGTTTGATTTTGATATAGATAGAGGGAACACAATGGAACAGTATGCGATCAAAGGCGGGAATCCTCTGGTTGGCGAAGTAGAGATCGGCGGTGCGAAGAATGCAGCACTTGCGATCCTTGCAGCAGCAGCCATGACGGAAGAAACCGTAGTGATAGAAAATGTGCCGGATCTTCGTGACACAGCAGCAATGCTGGAAGCCATGGAGAGTATAGGCATCAGAATAGAGAAACTGGACAGACATACAGTAAAGATTAATGCAGGCATGATTGAAAGTCTGGTCGTTGAGGACGACAGTATTAAGAAGATCAGGGCCTCTTATTATTTTCTGGGAGCACTTCTTGGCAAGTTCAGGAAGGCAGAGGTGGCGCTTCCCGGTGGATGTAACATCGGACTTCGGCCCATTGACCAGCATATCAAGGGATTCCGTGCACTTGGTGCTGATGTGAGGATCGAGAGAGGTCTTGTTATCACTGAAGCGGACAGACTTGTGGGAAGCCATATTTATCTGGATGTAGTTACTGTAGGTGCTACCATTAATATCATGATGGCGGCAGCGATGGCAGAAGGCCAGACTATTATTGAAAATGCAGCCAAAGAACCCCATGTGGTAGATGTAGCCAATTTCCTGAACAGTATGGGAGCTTCCATCAAGGGAGCCGGTACGGATGTGATCAGGATTAAAGGTGTGAAGACACTTCATGGAACCGAATATGCGATCATTCCGGATCAGATCGAGGCCGGAACTTTTATGTTTGCAGCCGCAGTGACAAGGGGAGACGTAACTGTGAAGAATGTTATCCCGAAGCACCTCGAATCCATCAGCGCCAAGCTGATCGAGATTGGCTGTGAGGTGGAAGAGTCAGATGATGCCGTCAGAGTTGTGGCAAGCAAGCCCCTGACCCATACTCATGTCAAGACACTTCCCTATCCCGGATTCCCTACGGATATGCAGCCGCAGATCACAGTGGCTCTCGGATTATCCAGAGGAACCAGTATCGTAACAGAGAGTATTTTTGAAAACCGGTTCAAATATGTGGATGAACTGACCAGGATGGGAGCCAATATCAAGGTAGAGAGCAATACAGCGATCATTGACGGTGTGCAGAAGTACACCGGCGCAAGCCTTACCGCACCGGATCTCCGTGCAGGCGCAGCTCTTGTGACAGCAGCACTGGCAGCAGAAGGTGTTTCTACGATTGATGATATTAAATTTATTGAAAGAGGATATGAAGATTTCCCGGAGAAGCTGCAGAGCCTTGGTGCGCAGATCGAAAAGGTCGTAACAGAGAGAGAACTGCAGAAATTCCGTCTGAAGATCGGGTAAATTCCATATCCGGAGGAACCTTTGTGAAAACAGTATCTTTGATTCTTACTACCTATAACAGTGGGAATAATCTTGCTTCGACATTAGAGAGTATCGAGAAGCAGGATTATCCTGATATAGAGGTAAACATCAAGGACGGCGGTTCAACAGATGACACTATAAAAATGATTAAAGAATACAAAGAGAGGAGCAAATACCCGGTGAACTGGGTATCCAGACCTGATGACGGTATCTATGATGCCATGAATCAGGGCTATGCTCTTTCCAGCGGTGATATTATTGTATTCTTTAATGATTTTTTTTTATGTCACGACGCTGTCTCCAAAATGGCAGCCCTGATCGAAGAAAATGCAGGGTGCGTCGGAGCTCATGCAGACCTTGTCTATGCTGACGGAGAAAAAATCGTCAGGTACTGGAAGATGGGGCCGCAGAAGAGTCTGTATGCCGGATGGATGCCGGGGCATCCCACACTTTTCCTGAAAAGAGAGATCTACGAAACCTATGGTCTCTATAAAACGGAATACCGGATCGCGGCAGACTATGAGTTTATGATCCGTTTCCTGAAGGATGGCAGAAACCGTCTGGCATATCTTCCGGAGAATATTATCCGCATGTA
>CACXDC010000125.1 GCA_902766365.1 uncultured Lachnospiraceae bacterium
CTCCAACGGGATGTCCGAGAGCGATCGCACCACCATTGGGGTTGAGCTGCTTCTCAACATCGATTCCCAGATCCTTACCTACTGCAACAGACTGTGCTGCAAATGCTTCGTTTGCCTCGATGATATCGAAGTCTTCGATCTTCATGCCTGTCTTAGCCATAACCTTCTTGGTAGAAGCAACAGGTCCGATACCCATAACCTCAGGTCTTACACCTGCAAGTGCGCCAGCTACGAAAGTAGCCATGGGCTTAACGCCAAGCTCCTTAGCCTTCTCTTCGCTCATAACAACAACTGCTGCTGCACCATCGTTGATACCGGATGCGTTACCAGCGGTAACAAATCCGTCAGGATTGATGGTACGGAGCTTTGCAAGGCCTTCGATGGTAGAACCATGACGAGGTCCTTCATCTACCTTGAACTCGATCATTTCTTTTTTCTTCTTAACCATTACAGGAACGATTTCCTTCTCGAAAGCACCGTTCTTCTGTGCTTCCTCAGCCTTTAACTGGCTCTTTAATGCGAACTCATCCAGCTCTTCCCTGGTCAGTCCCCACTCTCTGCAGATGTTGTCTGCAGTTGTGATCATGTGATAATCATTGAATGCATCCCAGAGAGCATCCTTGATCATGCAGTCAACTAAAGTACCATTGTTCATTCTATATCCGAAACGTGCCTGAGGAACAGCATAAGGTGCCATGGACATGTTCTCCATACCGCCTGCTACAACGATGTCAGCATCTCCTGCCATGATCATCTGTGCTGCCTGGTTTACGCAGTTCAGACCGGAACCGCAGACAACGTTCATGGTAACAGCGGGAACCTCGATCGGAAGTCCTGCCTTGATAGATGCCTGACGAGCCACGTTCTGTCCAAGACCAGCCTGGATAACGCATCCCATGTATACCTGATCTACTGCTTCCGGAGCAACTCCAGCTCTCTGAAGTGCCTCCTTGATTACGATTGCGCCAAGCTCAGCAGCAGGGGTTGTACTTAAAGAACCACCCATGGTACCGATCGCTGTACGGCATGCACCGGCTAAAACAACTTTCTTTGCCATTATTTCTTTCCTCCGTTTGAATCATTTTGTATAAATTTTTCAGCCTTACCGGCTGTTTGCAACGATTGTTAATTTTTTGTCATTGCCACAGAAATCATTATAACATAGGGCTTTTACTTTTGCAATCACAATTCACAGAAAAGACATTTGTCCGCAGGATGCGCATGTGAAAAAAAACGCTTCGCTCTGGTTGGATGAGCGAAGCGTCTTTGGAAATTTCAGATGTGTTGTAAAAAATTTCTATGAGTTATGACGAAGGCAGCGTGCCGGTTGATTCTCTTCGATCCTACTGGCCCTGCTGCTCTCCATCTGGATTCACAGTTGGTTCCACTATCGCAGGATCAATCGTTGCTGTTGGTTCCACTGTCGGCTGCGCCGTTCCTGCCGGTGCCAGTGCTGACGGTGCAGGCGCTGTCACTGCCGCTTCTCCCTTCTTTTCCTAGCTTCTCAGGCTTTCCAGGTAGGCTTTCCATTCCTCTTCCTTACGGATCTCTTCCACCTTATCAAAAAAGGCACTCCAGGAATACAGTGTCTCATCACTGACATTCACCCGGCTGACAGGACTTGCCGCTGACAGAAGTACCATGCCAGGCGGAAGGATCTCTCCCTTCGGAACGACGGAACCATCTGACGAAACAGCGATCTTTTCATCCGCCAGTTTCTGCAGGAACCCTGCCATTTCTTCATAGCCATTTTCGTTGAGATTCCTGATCTCTCCCTGCAAAAGCGCTGTTCCCTTCATCCTTGCCACATAGGCTGCATTCACGATGGGAACCCCTTCTTCCGAAACCGTCACCGCCTGATCCGGCATCTGCTGCATTTTCGCATAGGAAAAGGAAAGGATCTGTTCTCTGCCTTCCGCATCCCTCATCAGGAAACGATAGTCATAATCCGGTGTCGATACGACCTGGATCTTATCTGTCAGCATAACCGGCTGCCTGCAGTCCTTCCAGATCAGCTCATTCTTTTCATTCAGAATGATCTCTTCCTGCCCGGTAAAGAAAACCGATGGTCTGCCGGTATCCTTATTGTATCCGATCACAAGATTACCGGCTGCATTCTCATGGATATTCTCCTGCTCCATCTGCTGGAAGCAGATCGTGCTGCCTTCTGCCGCATTTCCCGGAAGAACGATCTCCAGTGTGTATGGTATCGTCTTTCCTTTTGCTTCTTCCCTGCCATCTACTGTCATATTGGAAGCAACCACGAGTGCACCGAATGACAGGAACCCCGCCATCAGTACTGCTGTCTTTTTCTTCATTTTTTTCCCCTTTCACTTATATGAATTTTCCTTTTACAGTTTCATTATAGCAAAGGGGAGTCTGTCTCATGCTATTGGTACAAGCAGTATCCTTCCACCGTTCTCTGTGATCCGGTAAAGCGTATCATAGGAAAACTCTGTTCCATCCATAAAGGGTGCAAACAGTTCCCGGTTCTCTTCATCAAGCGGTTCCACATACAGATAGCCTGCATGGGACTCTTCTATCGTCTTCCGGAGCGCTTCGCTGTCCGTTGTCCCGCCGCTGATATTTCCATACATAACAGACACCGGAGCTGCCTCAAAACTGACATAGGCATTTCTTACCCAGCTGATATCCGATACATCCCGAAGGTACAGCACTCTTCCGATGCTTTCCTTCGTTCCTGCGCCGACCGCCTTAAGAAAATCTTCTGCCTTTTCATCTACGATATCTTCTCTCTCCTGCCGGATCTCTTCTGTCGTGCTTCTGTAGCCGGTCAGTGCCCGGTAAGAGCCCTGATAATCTGCTGTCAGCAGCACCGGTATGGTACAGAGCAGAAATCCGAGTGTTCCATTCTCCTTTTTCAGGACAAGATAAGCGATCAGATACAGGCTTCCTATGGTAAAGGGTGCCCCGTACCGTTCGATCGAGGACACCATGCCAAAGGGCTCCAGATACTGTGTCTCCACTGCAAAGATCGTCAGGTGGCTGATCAGGTTCAGACTGTAAAAGGCAGCTGCGCTCAGCAGGGCAGACAGGAACAGGAAAATGCTGTCCTTTCCGGTGATCTTTTTCCGGATCCCGAGCAAAGCATAGATCGCCAGAACAAGGATCACCATCATAAGCGGGCTTAAATTCAGTATTGCTGTAGAATACCGGTGCAGCGGCCATTTCAGAAAGGCAGTGACAAAAGCATCCACCATCTGTCCCTGCACATCCGGGATGTTCATGCTGCCTGTTGCCATATGGACTGCAACCCCTGTCAGCTTGGCAACTCTCCTGTTCATCAGGCAGAAGAAAAGCCAGCTTCCCTCTGTCAGCACAGGTAAAAGGATCACCGCCAGGAGTCCACTTTTCACTGCTTTTCTGTCCTGGGCGAATATCTCGTCCTTTCTGTGAAGGAAATGATATAAAAGCGTAAATAAGATGCCAAAGACCAGCCAGATTGCCCCTGTATTCTTGCAAAGCACCAGTACCATCAGATAGCAGGCCTGTCTTCCGTAGTAAAACAGGGCGGAGTGCCCCTCTCTGTCCAGCACGGCTGTCAGGAACGCCCCATAGATCACAGCCATGGTGAAATCCGCACAGCATCCGTCCATCCAGAAAGCTTCCACCATGGAGGGAAACAGCCACAGCAGTGCAGCCCCAATCGTCATGGTGATTATATTCTTCTTTTTGATCCGCTCCAGCAGTGGCACAAGAAATGCCAGGTTACAGACGTAATACCCTGCAAACATCAGCCCCTCTTTGAATTCTGAAGGTGAGAAGTGCAGGAACCACCATTTCATCATCTGGGTTCCCGGCGGATAATCTCCAAATTCTGCCGCCACATTTTCATATTTGCCTGCAAAACCATCCAGATAAAAAATGGATTTCACATCTGTTGCCCAGAAATTATAATCATCCCACCAGCTTGTCAGCTTGCCGGATACACACACCGTCACAGCCAGGAATAGCAGTAACGCCGTCAGAAAAGCCGGCGTGTGCAGTTCTTTTGTGGCAAATACAGCAAACTCCTTTCTCTTTTCGCTGTCCATTTTAAAGACAAAGATTCCACTTCCCAGCAAAAATAAAGGTGCCAGAATATCTGTCAGCCAGAGGAGATTTCCAAAGCTGAGTCCATACAGGAGAAGGATCAGCAGGCTCACCGCTGCCGGAATGCAGTCGGTCAGTTTCTCTTTCAGGAAAAATCCAAGGATCAATATAAAAGTTAAGAGTGATAAAATATGAATGATAAACATAGTAAAAGTATACCTCAAAAAACATGCGCAGGGGAAACTTTTTAAACAAAGCTGCAGATATGCAAAAAGATGTGGAGCTGTATGCCCCACATCTTTTGCTTTTAGCCTCCCACTCAGGGAGCCTGTCACGCCTGTCCTTTCTTCGCTCCGGGACCGGCCGCTTTATTTTATAATTCAGGTTCGATCAGACCGTAGGTATTTCCTTTCCTCTTATAAACGACATTCACCTGATCTGTCTCTGCATTGCAGAATACGAAGAAGTTATGTCCAAGGAGTTCCATCTGTACGCAGGCATCTTCCGGATACATCGGCTTGATATCAAACTTCTTGGTACGGATGATCTTCACTTCCTCATCATCCAGATAATCCTTCTCAATGAAATCCTGTTTGAAGAATCCTCTTGACTGCTCCTTGGCGATCAGCTTGGTCTTATACTTCTTGAGCTGTCTCTCAATGATCTCTTCCACAAGATCAATCGATACATACATGTCATTGCTTACCTGTTCAGAACGGATGATACTGCCCTTAACCGGGATCGTAACTTCGATCTTCTGTCTGTCTTTCTCGACACTGAGTGTAACATGTACCTCTGTTTCCGGCGTGAAATACTTCTCAAGCTTGCCGATCTTGTCCTCCACTGCTGCACGAAGTCCAGGAGTTACCTCAATATTCTTACCAATAATAATAAACTTCATATACATCATCCTTTCCGTGGATTATTTCTTTCACTCATTATAGCACATGTCCCCCTAGTTTTGCAATAATTTGAATGATTTGTTTAAAAATGATATCAGTTTTCTTACAATTTTAGTCATCTTCAGGAAGCGACTTTTTTCGCTCATCCTTTTCTCTTTATCATAAACCTACAAAACGTCCGTTCCTCATTTTTCCTGTGGACAATGTGGATAACTCCGTGTATAAATCAAAAACGCCTGTTTTATGGCATTTATGTATGTGGATAACTTTTTTGTCTTTTCCTTCCCGTCTCCTGTATATGTCTGGGTCCCCTTTTTCTGCTTTGTGTAACTTGCACACACCATCGTTTGTCAACCCGTTTTGGTGTAAAAAAAGAAGTCTGACTCTTTGCGAATCAGACTTCTGTAATTTCATTTTTCCGTTTTCCAGCCAGAACCGGACTCCTTTTAGAAGATTCTTCTGATAGAAAGGATAGAACGGTAATTTGCATTGGAAACGATAATTCCTGTCTTGGCAGTTGATGCATGCACGATCTGACCACCACCAATGTAGATCGCAACATGGCCGGAGTAACAGATAATATCACCAGGCTGTGCACTGTCAAGACTGCCAACTGCGGAACCAACACTTCTGTCTGCTGCGGATGAATGTGGCAGGCTGACACCATAGTTGGAATATACGCTCATAACAAATCCGGAACAGTCCGCACCATTTGTCAGGGAAGTTCCACCCCAGACATAAGGGTTGCCAACAAACTGGCAGGCGAAGTTTGCAAGCTCCTTACCCAGTTCGCTGCCGCTTCCTGAAATAACCGGTGCCGCATAGCTCTGACTGCTGCTCTGGCTATTCTTTTTATTTGCCTTCGCTGCCCTGGCTGCTGCTTCCTGTGCTGCCTTTCTCTCTGCTTCTTCCTTGGCAAGTCTTGCTTCCTCTTCTGCCTTGGATTCTGCTTTTACAAACTCTGTGGAAAGAGTGACATAGTCCATGGAAACATAACCGTCACCTTCCTCGATATTTACCTTAACCCATCCATCACTCTCTTCTGTCACCAGAAGCTCATCCTCGATCGGAACCATACCGATCACAGCAGAATCAGTGGTGGGCTCTTCTCTTACATAAAGAGTAGTCGTATTAACTGTAGCAATTCTTGTACCGACTTCTTTGGCAAGTGCTACTGCATCCTCACCAGTGACACAATACTCTGCTTTCACATAACCGGTCACACTGCCGGATGTGATCTCATACCAGCCATTGTCCTCTGAAATAAACTCACCTACGGACTTGTCATAAAGCTTGCCGAGGATCTCGCCATCCTCACTGGGAATGCTTCTGACATTTACATAATCATTCACTTTGGCGATAACCAAAGATTTAAAGCCTTCTTCTTCTTTCTTTGCTGCAATTTCTCTTTCCTTCTGGGGAATGGTCTTGGTTGTGGAAGCCGTTACGGTTTCTTCAATGACTTTCTCTTTCTGGATTGGCTGTACATCAAGCTTGGGGCTTGCTGTTGCCAGCGGAGATGCACTGAGCGACGGAGATGCCGCTGATGAATCTTCTGTAGAGGTTGTTCCTGTACTGCTTTCTTTCTGCTCTGCTTTTTTGGCATCTGCCTCATCCTTGATGTTCTTGACGCTGGTACCATTGGAAGCAAGGATGAAATCAATACCTGCGGAAGGAAGATCTGTCTTCTCCTTCGCAAAGCTGTTTATATTCATGCCGGAAAATAAGAGCGCTGCTGAAAGAACGCCTGCTGCTATTTTCACGTAAGATTTCTGCATAACAAAACTCCTTCAAATCTTTCACTGCTTAATTGTTACAAAAATGTTAAAAACACTATAACACTTTCGCAAAGTGATGTCAACCTCTGCGATTTTTTGCTGCAACTGTGAAACCCCTGATAATCCGGTACTTTTTCATTTCAAAATCTTCACATCCAAATTTTCCCATCTACAAGATATTGTGTTTCCTGACACAAAAAAAGAAACCGATCTAAGCCGGTTCTGGCTTTTTCGGTCTCCTTTCTTAAAAATTTTGTAAAAATTCACAACAGTTTTTTCATGGATCCGGGATTCTGTTCTTCAGCATTTTCTTTCCGCGACGTCTTCTTATATTCTATGATTTTTCTCCTGTCATTTCTGTCAGTTCCTTTATCATAGCAGTCATCTCTTCCTCTGTAAGTCCCTGTCTGTCATAAAGAGCAAAGGCAAAACCATCTGCTGTCCACGCTGCGATCTGCCATCCGTCCCCATTTCCTTTCAGTGCCACACTTATGTTCTTTACCGTGATCTGTTTTTCTGAGGACCATACTTCATAAACACCGGAAATATCAGAATCATAAGCTTCCTCGCCGGTCAGTCTGGTTTTCCGGTATGTCAGTGTATCTGCCTCACCATAATATTCAATTTCTGCCATATCTCCAAAGTAATTGCTGTAAATAACCTCATCTGCCGGGTAAGGCAGCTGTCTGATATCTGTTACCGGAAATCCCAGTTCTTCTGAAAGGGCTGCTGCATTCTCTGCTTCAAGAATGCCTGCATATCCGGCTGTTGCGCCCTGCAGTTCTGTGGACTCTGTTACACCTTCCTGTTGCTCCGTCTGTCTGCCGTTTTGCTCTGTGACTTCCCGTCCACCACTCTGGCTGTCCGTTCCTTCCACACTGTTTTCACTGCTCTGACTGAAAGATCCGCCCATGCTGTTTTCACTGCTCTGCTGGACATGTTCACTGCTCTCTGCCGGATCCAGGCTTTTCATGGTCACCTTCGGGATCAGCACGGCTGCCATCACCAGAACTGCCAGGGCCGCCACTGCCGGCATATATTTCTGATACTTTCTGAAAGATACCGGATGCTTCTTTTGCCGTTTCTCATCCCTGGAGAAGACAGTCTGTTTTTCTTCAGAAGGAGCCGCCGTGCTATTTTCCTCAGAAGGAGCCTCTGCACTTTTTTCTGCTGTATGGGCTGTCAGATCCTCTTCATCTATCTTCTGAAGGATCCGTTCCCGCATTTCTTCCGTTACTCTGGTATGCTCCATCACTTCATTATATTTCCTCAAAGTCATACGCCTCCTTCAGCACCTTTCGAAGCTTTTCTCTTCCACGCAGAAGATCCGAACGGATGGTAGCTTCTTTCCGCTGCAGGATTTCTCCGATCTGTGCTGTGGAAAGATTCTCCTGATAAAAAAGATGAATGACTTCCCGGTACTTCTCCGGAAGCTCCCGTACTGCTTCCCATACAAAAGAAAGATCCTCTCTTTCTTCTGCTGCCAGTTCTTCCTTCAGTTCATCTGTCTGACGCAGCCTGTTATAGCGGATCCTGTTTTTGCTGAAGTTGGCTGCCACATGAAGAAGCCATGCCTTTTCATGCTCCGTACTTACAAATTCCGGAGCCTTCGTCAGATACTGCAGCAGTGTTTCCTGTAGTACCTCCTCCGCATCGCTTTCATTGTGCAGATAGGAATAGGCAAGCCGAAGGATCCTGTCTCCATGCAGTGTCAGCATCTCTCCCGCTCTTTCCCTGGCAGATATCATTACAGCTTTAGTAACTGTTTGACCTCCCGTCAGAGCCGCTGTTCTTTTCTGTGTTCTCCGACCGATTGAAAAATGCACCGACTCAGAAAAGCATTTTTGCAGACAGCTGCAGATCCTCTCTGCCAGAATAAGCAGAGTCAAAAGCCAGTCCGCCAGCAGGCTGCCGCCTGTCATAACATTTTCCACTTGATTTCTCCTGTATTTCTGTAAATCCTGTTTCTTCCTTAATATAACGTGCCTGTTATTTCTGACACAGGCTTATTCTACCTCACTGACCAGCGCGGTCATGACATCTGCAGATACTCCATCTGCCGCATAAACTGCATAGCTGTAACCATCCATACTCCAGATAGCGGTATAAACAAGGCCATCCTTTTCCTTCAGTGTCACTGTCCTGTCACTAACTGCCACAGTTTCCACTTCCGGATATTCATTATAGTCTCCACTGATATCTTCCATGCCGGTTCCCTTACGAATCGTCAGATCATGGGATTCGAAATCGACAGTTTCCTGGCTGGCAGCATCAGGATCCTCCGGATCTTCCAGCTCGATACACTGATTACGGGTAAATATCACCTGAACCAGTTCTCCCTCTACTGCCTGAATGATCCGGTCGCTGTAACCATCTATGCTCTCCGGTGCTGTCAAGGAAAAGCCTGCCAGTTTTCCGGCCTCTTCCATCGTCTCACAGTCCACAAACGGATTCGGGATCTGAACCTGGTCTTCTATGATATCCGTTCTCTCGTTTACGTCCCCTGCTTTCTCACCACATGCTGCTACTGCAAACATCAGTCCTGCTGCCAGAATTGCCATCATTTCTTTTTTCATTTTTTCATCCTCTTTTCGTTTTATTTTCCTGTTACGGATCTGCATCGGGCTTTCTTTCTGCCCTTCTACTCTATATACAACCGGGATGAATAAAATGTTGCATTTATTTCCAGAAAAATTTACTTTTGTGCCCGTAAATATTCCTCTACAGAATTCACAGCATTGGCACCGTCTGCAGCAGCCGTGATGATCTGACGCATTTTTTTCTTCCTGATATCTCCTGCTACAAAGATCCCAGGTCTGCTTGTTCTGCCATCTTCCCCGGCAATCACATAGCCCTGTTCATCTCTCTCTGCCAGCTCCTGCAAAAGCTCGCTGTCAGGATGGATCCCCACTGCGGCAAACACACCGTTTACCGGCAGATGCTTTTCCTCTCCGGTCTTTACATTTTTAATAAGAAGAGACTCGGTGACCATGTTTCCCTCCACCGCCTCTACCACAGTATCCCAAAGGATCTCCACATTGGGAAGCTCCTTTACCTCCTGCTGCAGCGTCTGGGCCGCCCGCAGTTCATTTCTCCTGTGGATCAGATACACCTTTTCACAGCCTCTTGCCAGAAATGCGGCATCCTCTGCGGCCACATTGCCGCCACCTACGACAGCCGTCACCTTTCCCCTGAAAAAGGCACCGTCACAGGTTGCACAGTAGGATACCCCTTTGCCGGCAAATTCCTCTTCTCCCGGCACATTCAGTTTGGCATGATAAGCTCCGGTCGCTACGATGACCGTTCTGGTCAGCAACGTTTCTTTTTCCGTCTGAATCAAAAAATGGCCGTCTTCTTCCTGAATAGAAAGAACCTCAGCCACTTTAAATTCACAGGAAAGCTTATCCGCGTGCTCCCGGAACTTCATTCCCAGATCAAATCCGTTGATTCCGGGAAGTCCCGGATAATTGTCTACTTCATAGGTATTCAGTACCTGTCCGCCGCTCATGGCACTTTTCTCTATAGTCAGTGCCTTAAGGCCAGCTCTGTTCGCATAAATGGATGCACTTAAGCCCGCAGGGCCTGAACCGATAATAATTACATCATACATATCGTCTTTCCTTTCTGTTCTTATTCTTCCATTTCCTTCCGGTGCTGCTTTCACTGCAGCACCTTCCTGTTTCCTTCTGCTTTTCCAAACAGCTCTGTTTCTCCTGAAAAACACTTCTGCATTTCAGGCTTTTCCATCTGCAGCCGCATCTTCTCAGATCCAGCCACCATCCATGGTAATGACCTGTCCGGTCAGGTAATCAGGGCTCTCCAGGATCCTGGCTACCAGTTCTCCGGCTTCCTGTGCAGTCCCCATTCTGTCTGCCGGGATCTCCTCAATCAGTGCCTGTTTCTCTTCTTTAGTAAAGCAGGCATTCATCTCAGTATCAATCACGCCAAATGCAACCGCATTCACCTGGATATGACTTGGTGCTACTTCCTTTGCAAGTGCCTTTGTGAACGCATTCACACCGCCCTTGGCAGCACTGTAAGCCACCTCCATGGATGCGCCTGCTGCGCCCCACACAGAAGATACATTAATAATCTTGCCTGATTTTCTGTGGATCATACCGGGGAGCACCTGCCGACAGGTATAGAATAATGCGTTCAGATTTGTATTGATCACCTGCTGCCATTCAGAAACTGACATATCTGTCAGCAACCCCACATAGGAGATTGCTGCATTATTGATCAGCACATCCACCTCACCACAGACAGAAAACAGCTTTTCCACCTCATCAGAGTCTGATACATCACACAGGTATGTCTCACATCTGACTCCATAAGTCAACTCCAGATCCTGTTGAAATTCTGTCAGCTTTTCGATCGACTTTCTGCATACCAGAATAAGATCATAGCCCTCTTTTGCAAGGGCTATGGCAATTCCTGCACCAATCCCCCGGGATGCCCCGGTGATCAGTGCCCGTTTTCTCTTTTTGTTATACAAGGTTTCTGATTCCATCACAGATCCTCTTCGCAACTGCCGGATTGTTCATGGTATAAATATGTACACCGTCTACATCACTGGCGATCAGATCAACGATCTGGTTGATCGTATAAGCAAGACCAGCATCCAGCAGTGCCTCTTTGTTATTTTCATATTTACGCAGTGCCTTCTGAAATTTAACCGGAAGAGATGCTCCGCACATAGTCACCATACGCTCGATCTGTGCTTTATTGGTAACCGGCATCACACCGGCATCCACCGGCACATCGATCCCCGCAATTCTTGTCTTCTCATAGAAATCATAAAAGACTTCATTATCAAAGAAAAGCTGGGATACCAGATGATCCACACCGGCATCTACCTTTTTCTTCAGATTACGGATATCAGTAACAATATCCGGAGCTTCCAGATGCTTTTCCGGATAACAGCCACCACTGATACTGAAATCTCCCTGCGTTTTGATATACTCTACCAGTTCATTGGCATAATGGAAATCATGCTTCACAGGAATATTAGGATTCATGTCACCCCGGAGTGCCAGTACATTTTCGATCCCGGCTTCCTTTAACTGATCCAGAATACTGCTGATCTCTGATTTATCATAATGAAGACAGGTCAGATGTACGATAGGCTCAATTCCATATTCATTTTTGATCTTCTTGGCTATCTCAACCGTCTTATTGTTTGCTGTACTTCCTCCTGCGCCAAAGGTTACACTGATAAAGTCAGGGTGCAGGTCACACAGAAGAGAAAGTGTCTCATCGATGTTCTGCAATGCTGCCTCCTTCTTCGGGGGAAATATTTCAAAGGAAAGAACCGGCTTTCCTTCTTTTTTCTTGGCTTCAAATATTGCGGGTATTTTCATGATCGTTCCTCCTGCGGTTTTCTTTTATCTCTACCGGATCAGTTCCGGAAAACTTTCTGTTTCTGGGATTTCATCAATCCATCCCAGATGATATGCTGTTATTCTTGAGATCTGCTCACTGATCTTTCCTTCTCCGGCTACACTCCGCATGATCTCATCCGGATAATTTGCTGTGATATAATCGGTTACTGCCCTGCTGTATTCTTCCCCTCTGTACAGATCATGGGCTCCAAATACATGCAGTACCTCGTGGGCATAGACTGCCGGCTCTTCTTCTGTTCCCTTATCGTTCCTTACAAACATGACAAGGCTTTCCCTGATATTATCCTCCCCGTCATACACGATCGCATAAGATCTGCCAGGTGCATTTACAAACATACAGGTAGCAATCCCGTCAGCTCCATACTCCTGCCGCAGCTTCTCGTAAGAAAGATCTTCCTCTGTCCACTGTGCAAAGACATCGTCCAGCGCATCCATAAAATCACTGTCATCACTGATTGTAAAGTCCACTGTCTTCTCCATGCACAGATCCTGGCTGCTTTCTTCACTC
>CACXDC010000126.1 GCA_902766365.1 uncultured Lachnospiraceae bacterium
ACCAATGACACTCAGGAGTATTTCGATCATCAAATTATGTACCTTTCATCCTATTTCCCATCTGTACCACCTCCCAGATACTGGAAGCTCTCAAAATGTAAAACATTCTGGCGAAAGGCGAACCGCTACCCGTTTGAGATAACGCTCATATTTGTATCATATACCAAAAACGAAGTGGAGTAAACAAAATTAGAAGAAAAAACATATAAAATACAAAACATATATACAGGTAAGCGGACACAGGAGAAAAATCACTTTACGGGAAAAGAAGTTAGGAATAGAATGAATATATAGTTAGATGAGACTAATCGCAGACATGCAAAAGAAATAATCAAAAAAGGAGCTTTAATCGTATGAATCAGAATGAATTTAATCCAATCGGAATAGATAGTCAGCTTGACTGGCCGAGGATCAGAAAACTGCTTTCTATAGGACTGTTTGCAGCAATACTTGCACTGATCGGAGATATGATGATCGGCTGGGGAATCCAGGATGAGACGCAGAAGGGCCTTATAAGGATGTTTTCAGCCTACAGGTATGCAGGAAATGGTACATTATTTGCAGCATCCCTGCTTGGCATGTTTGGCATGTTCCTGGAAGGACTGTCTTACTTTGGAATTTATCGTCTGATGGCAGAAAAATCTCCAAAGCATGCGCACAATTTCAGGACAGGAATTATCGGGTATATTGTATTTGGACCCTGTGGATTTCATGTGCCGGTCTGTATGATGCTGTTTCTGTACCGGAGTCTGACAGAGGCAGGTGCAGAGAATGTGCTGGAAACTGTAGAACAGTTCGCTGATTATTTTATCGCACCGTCACTGATGCTTTTCTGGATCTTTTTCCTGATTCTGGAAGGAACACAGATTTCGGCTTTTCTGAAAGGAAAGACGCCATATCCGAAGTGGTGTTTTGCATTCTCACTCCCGGTAGGCATGCTGATCGCAAAGCTGTTCAATATCTTTGGAAATCATGCGTTTGTCAATGCGGTTGACTGTGCATGGATCCCCATAGGAAATATATGGATGTTCGCAGGGCTGCTTCTTATGATGAAAAAGGCACAGACAGGAATAGAGAGGTAGCGCTGCAGATCGTTGGGAGAGAATGAGGAAAATTTACAGAAAGCGCAGAAACAGGTTGTTAAAAAGGTACCGCTTACTGCGGCACCTTCTGGAAATGCTGATAATCTTTGCAGGAATTCCAGTTACCACCCCAGGTGAAGCCGTGTTCCTTAAAGAGCTTATAGCAGAGATCATTTTCATCGATCTTATAGGCAAAGGACTTGGAACGGTCAGCGTAGATTTCACTGCCAGCCGGAGAAATGTAAGTTTCTCCGGCTTTTCCTTTGTTAAAGACAACATAGGGATTGTAGAAGGGATTGATGTCAATGGCACAGCCAAGGGCATGCTTGCTTAAAGAGGATGTTCCTTCCACAGGCCTGTAGTTGAAACAGGAGGTATTGTTTGCTTCCATGGAAGCGGTGTCATCACCGTTATAATCATCTATCAGACGGACACTTTCTATTTGGTATTCGTTCTCATATAATTCATAGAAAATCTCGATCAGATCTTCAGCGATCGCTTTATTGCAGATCAGCTCACCGGTCTGCACATCACCATTGAAATCATAGTACAGAATATTCATATAACGAAGATCTTCGTAGGATATAGCAAGGGATGCTATTTCCTCATCTGGCAAGATATTAGGAGGCGTTTCTAAAGAAAGCAGTGCCGCATCTGTTTTTGACATGGGATAGGAAATGCCGGTAATACGGTGGATGACAGGATAGGTCAGAGGCTGGTAAAAGAAGCCGACTTCGAATTCAATACTGTCAGTTACCTTTTCTGCAAGGGGAAAGGGCACAGCATTCTGACTGGAAGGATTGCTTGCAGAGGCAGAATTACTGCCAGAAGTGGAATCAGCAGGATCAGCATCTGCCGGTAAAGCAGAGGCTGATGACGCACCAGTGTCCGAAGAAGCACCGGTATCCGGAGAAGCATTGTTCTGTGCAGAAGCATTGGTATCCGGAGAAGAGCCGCCAGACGTAGAAGCATTTGCATTCAAAGAAGCGTCATCTGATGCATCGTCAGCTTTTGAAAAACCGGACGGCGAAGGCGTGCCAGGCTCTCTGGTCGCATAGGCCACTTCCGGATTTTTTTCAGCATAATCCTGAAGGGTTTCCTTGCCGGACAGCTTGTGGGAAAGTACGGAACAGGTCAGGATCAGGACAGCAAGGATCACAAGGTATTTTATGGGAAGCTTTTTCATAAGCGGTTACTCCTTTAAAAATCATAGATAAGTGGCAGGAAACAGGCTGTTTTGCTGCCGATATTCTGATGATACCTCGAAATTCCTTCTATTGCAAACAGAACTGATATCTAGTAAAATAGGGAACAGACGTGAATTGTAAACCGGATTGGCATATGAGGTAAACAAATGGCAATTATAGAAACCAGGGATCTGGTGTTTGACTATATCAGAAGAGATGAAGAGGGAAACGTGGAGGGGATCACAACTGCTGTGGACAACGTTTCTCTTTCTGTTAAGCAGGGAGATTTTATCGCAATTCTTGGTCATAACGGATCAGGAAAGTCCACACTGGCCAAGCATTTTAATGCAATTCTTTATCCCACAGAAGGGACTGTGCTTGTAGATGGCATGGATACCCGGGATGATGAGAAGCTGTGGGATGTGAGAAGAGAGGCCGGTATGGTGTTCCAGAATCCGGACAATCAGATCATCGGACAGATCGTGGAGGAAGATGTAGGGTTTGGTCCAGAGAATCTTGGTGTGCCGACAGAAGAGATCTGGCAGAGGGTGGAAGAGAGCCTTCGGGCAGTAGGCATGTACGAATTCCGGAAGTATGCACCCGGTAAGCTTTCCGGCGGACAGAAGCAGAGGGTTTCCATTGCCGGTGTGATCGCCATGCATCCCAAGTGCATCGTACTGGATGAGCCGACAGCCATGCTGGATCCTCTTGGAAGAAAAGAAGTGATCCGGGCGGTACGGGCGCTGAATGATGTGGAAGGGATTACCGTCATTCTGATCACACATTATATGGAAGAAATTATTCATGCGGATAAAGTGTTTGTTATGGATAAAGGCAAGGTTGCTCTGCAGGGAACACCAAGAGAGATTTTCAGCCAGGTAGAAAAGCTGAAGGAACTGCGGCTGGATGTACCACAGGTGACCATGCTGGCGCATGAACTCAGGGAAAAGGGACTTGATATCCCGGAGGGGATCCTGACCAAGGAAGAGCTGATCGAGGCACTTCATTTATAATTTATAAACAGAGAAGTTCTTACAGTGTATTGACAGTATATTTATATAGAAGAAAGAGGAACAGCATGGCGATAGTTTTGGATCATGTGAATCATATATACGAGGAAGGAACAAGTATTTCCTTTCAGGCACTGACGGATATCAATCTCGTGATACCGGACGGACAGTTTATCGGACTGATCGGGCATACCGGATCGGGAAAGTCCACGCTTGTACAGCATCTGAACGGGCTGCTTGCCCCGACTTCGGGAGCTATTTATTACAATGGAGAGGATATCAATGAAAAGGGATATTCCAGAAAGACACTGCGAAGCAAGGTCGGACTGGTATTCCAGTATCCGGAGCACCAGCTTTTTGAAACAGATGTATTTACAGATGTCTGCTTTGGACCAAAGAATCTTGGGCTTGACCGTAAGGAAGTGGAACTGAGAGCTTATACGGCGCTGAAGCAGGTAGGACTTCCGGATGAGTGCTTTTACCAGTCACCCTTTGAACTTTCCGGCGGGCAGAAAAGAAGGGCAGCCATAGCCGGTGTGCTGGCAATGAAGCCGGAGGTACTGATCCTGGATGAGCCTACGGCAGGACTTGATCCGAAGGGAAGGGATGAGATCCTTGACAGGGTAGCGCAGCTTCGGGAAGAAACGGGCATGACTGTGATCCTGGTTTCCCACAGTATGGAGGATGTGGCCAGATATGTGGACAGGATCATTGTGATGAATAAAAGCCGTGTGATGTTTGATGATGCCCCGAAGATGGTATTCCGGCATTATAAGGAGCTTGAAGAGGTTGGACTTGCAGCACCGCAGATCACCTATATCATGCAGGCTCTGAAAGCGAAGGGGCTGCAGGTAGATACTGATATTACCAGTGTGGAAGAGGCACGGGATGCCATTCTTGCCGCACTGCACAGAGGATAGTTATGTTAAAGGATATTACATTAGGACAATATTATCAGACAGATTCCGTGATACACAGACTGGATCCCAGAGTAAAGCTGGTGGCAACGATCTGTTTTATCATATCACTGTTTGTTGTGGATAACTGGATCGGATACGTGCTGGCCGGTGTATTTCTTGTGCTGGTGATCGCTCTTTCCAAAGTGCCTCCGTCATTTATGGTAAGGGGCATGAAGTCGAT
>CACXDC010000127.1 GCA_902766365.1 uncultured Lachnospiraceae bacterium
CCAGGGATTATGAACAGTTCGGGGAAAGGATCCCTGTCAGCCAGGCGACCGGACAGGAGCCTGTTACGCTGAAGCTGACACTGACAGGAGATTATAAATACAGGAAGTTTGGTTCTGTAGGTGTTGGCACCATAACGGCTGCAGATGAAAGCGGTCAGCTTGTCATCACTTATTATAATGCGCCTTATCTGAAAAACACACTGAAGAGAGGTACTTCTTATTATGCCCATGGAAAAGTCCGTACTGAAAAGAACCGGATCCAGATGGATCAGCCAAAGCTTTATACAGAGGAACAGTATCAGGCTCTGATGAGAGCCATGCAGCCAAAGTATGCCCTGACGAAAGGCCTTTCTGCCCATATGGTAAGTAAGGCTGTTTCCATGGCACTGGATGGACTGTCTTTTACAGAATACCTGCCGGAAGATATGCTTACGGAATACAGGCTGACAGACATGGAAACTGCCTACCGGCAGATCCACTTTCCAGAAGATTATGAAAGCCTGATCCTTGCCAGAAAACGGCTTGCCTTTGATGAGCTGTTTGCTTTTTTTATGCAGCTCCACAGACAGAAGGAGATCACCAGGGAAACTCCTTCAGACTTTTCTCTCCTGGAAACAGCCGACACTGGCAGGCTGATAGAAGCCCTTCCCTATAAGCTGACAAAGGCACAGATGCGTACCTGGCAGGAGATCAAAGATGATCTGACAGGTGGGATGGTCATGAACAGACTTGTACAGGGAGATGTGGGAAGTGGAAAAACAATCCTGGCCTTTCTTTCCCTCCTTCTTGTGGCAGCCAACGGCTATCAGGGAGCCATGATGGCACCTACGGAAATTCTGGCAAGGCAGCATTTTGAGGAACTCTGCCATATGGCAGAAACGTATCATCTGCCGGTGAGACCGGTACTTCTTACCGGTTCTGTTTCTGCGGCAGAAAAAAGAAAACGGTATGCCGGAATCGAAAACGGCGATTATAATGTTGTGATCGGTACCAGTGCCCTGATCCAGGAAAAAGTCACTTATCAGAAGCTGGTTCTTGTGATCACGGATGAACAGCACCGGTTTGGCGTCCGTCAGAGAGAAGCTTTCCTTGGGAAAGGAGAGCAGGCTCACGTTCTTGTCATGAGTGCAACACCGATCCCAAGAACACTTGCCATTATCCTCTATGGTGATATGCATCTTTCTCTTGTGGATGAGAAACCGGCGGACAGACTGCCAGTCAAGAACTGCGTAGTCACGAGGAAGGATCATAAAAAAGCCATTTCCTTTCTCATCAGAGAAACACAGGCCGGGCATCAGGCATATGTGATCTGCCCAATGGTTGAGGAAAATGAGGATATGGAGGGCGTGGCAGATGTGATCTCCTATACAGCAGCTTTGAAAAAGGAGCTGCCGCAGCAGATCCGTGTGGCATATCTTCATGGCAGGATGCGGCCTGCTGAAAAAGATCGGATCATGGAGGCGTTTTTAAACAGAGACATTGATGTACTGGTATCTACAACGGTGATCGAGGTGGGGATCAATGTGCCAAATGCAACTGTTATGATGATAGAAAATGCAGAGCGTTTTGGCCTGGCGCAGCTCCATCAGCTCCGGGGACGGATCGGAAGAGGCGCGGCACAGTCCTATTGTATTTTTGTAGATGGAAGTGGGAAGGACAGTCCCTCTGAGCGCCTGCAGGTATTGAATAAATCCAATGATGGGTTTTATATTGCGGAGGAGGATCTGAAAATGCGGGGACCAGGTGATCTCTTTGGGATCCGTCAGAGTGGTATCATGAATTTTAAGATTGCCGATATCTATCAGGACAGTTCCCTGCTCATGCAGGTCAGAAAACTGGTAGACGATCTGTTTGCCGGGGATCCTGAGCTTACAGCAAAAGAGCATGGGAGTATAAGGGAATGGCTGTCCTCTAACTTTGGAAATCTGGTTGACTTTAGGAGTATCTGACGGTAAGATATATTTGTGTGCATTTTTCTAAAAAGCACTAGATGTTGTACTTTTTATTAGAAGAAAGGGATGGAATCATGGGAAAAGTGGCAGTCGTCACAGACAGTAACAGCGGTATTACGCAGGCACAGGGAACAGAACTTGGGATCTTCGTTCTGCCTATGCCTTTTATGATCGATGAAGAACAGTACTTTGAAGATGTGAACCTGACACAGGAGCAGTTTTATGAGAAGCTGGAATCTGGTGCGAATGTGGTCACCAGCCAGCCGTCTCCGGAAGCAGTCATGAATCTGTGGAAGGAGATTCTTACAGATTATGATGAAATCGTGCATATTCCCATGAGCAGCGGACTTTCCGGCTCCTGTCAGAGTGCCATGATGCTGTCTGAAGAATTTGATGGCAGAGTACAGGTGGTAAACAACCAGCGTATTTCCGTTACCCAGAAGCAGTCCTGCATGGATGCGCTGATGCTGGCCGGGCAGGGCAGAAGTGCTGCTGAGATTAAGGACATCCTTGAAAAAGATAAATTTAACTCCAGTATTTATATTATGCTGGATACTCTGTTTTACCTGAAAAAGGGCGGACGTATCACACCTGCTGCTGCGGCGATCGGAACGCTTCTGAAATTAAAGCCTGTATTGCAGATCCAGGGTGAAAAGCTGGATGCCTTTGCCAAGGCAAGGACAACAGGACAGGGTAAGACACTGATGGTCAATGCTATCCGTACAGATATGGAAAACCGCTTTGGAGGGGCAACACCGGATAATATTTATCTGCAGGTAGCCTATACCAAGGACAGGGAAAATGCACTTCATTTCTGTGAAGAACTGAAAAAGGAGTTCCCTGGGTTTGCTGTGGAACCAGATCCGCTTTCCTTAAGTGTTTCCTGCCATATTGGTCCCGGTGCACTTGCGGTAGCCTGCTGCAAAAAGCTGCAGCCATAGAAACAGAAAGAGGTTTTTGAAATGGAAAAGGAAGCCAGATATGATGCCTCCAGTATTACTGTGCTGGAAGGACTTGAGGCAGTCAGAAAAAGACCCGGTATGTATATCGGAAGCGTATCTACCAAAGGACTGAATCATCTCGTATATGAAATTGTAGACAATGCTGTAGACGAACATCTTGCCGGATACTGTGATACGATTTCTGTCACCCTGGAGGCTGACGGTTCTGCTACTGTAGAGGATAATGGCCGTGGGATCCCGGTAGGCATGCATGAAAAAGGAATCAGTGCGGAACGTCTTGTTTTTACAACGCTTCATGCAGGTGGTAAGTTTGATGATTCTGCCTATAAGACAAGTGGTGGTCTTCATGGCGTTGGTTCTTCTGTCGTAAATGCTCTTTCAACCCATCTGACAGTCAGGGTAAAAAATGGCGGTAATATTTACGAAGATAAATACGAAAGAGGAAATCCGGTGATCCCGTTAGAGAATGGTCTTTTACCTGTGGTTGGCAGGGCAAAGGGAACCGGAACCAGCATTAATTTCCTGCCGGATGATACGATCTTTGACAAGACCAGATTTAAGGAAGACGAGATCAAAAGCAGACTCCATGAGACAGCTTACCTGAATCCCGGTCTGACCATCCATTTCGAGGACAAAAGAAAAGAGATCCCTGAAAAGATATCCTATCATGAGCCTGACGGCATCGTAGGCTTTATCAAGGATATGAACAAGTCCAGGGAAACGCTTCATGATGTGATCTATTTTAAGGGAGAAGTGGATAATATCACAGTAGAAGGTGCCCTCCAGTATGTGAATGAATTTCATGAAAATGTTCTTGGCTTCTGTAATAATATTTACAATGCAGAGGGAGGCACCCACCTGACAGGCTTTAAGACAGCCTTTACCAACATCATCAATACCTACGCAAGAGAGCTGAATATCCTGAAGGAAAAGGATGTGAACTTTACCGGTGCGGATGTCAGGAATGGTATGACAGCAGTGATCAGTATCAAGCATCCGGATCCCCGTTTTGAGGGACAGACCAAGACCAAGCTCGACAATCAGGATGCGGCCAAGGCGGTCAGCAAGGTGACAAATGATGAACTGATCCGTTATTTTGACAGAAATCTGGAAACACTGAAAAGCATTATCGGCTGTGCAGAAAAGGCAGCTAGGATCCGTAAGACAGAGGAGAAGGCAAAGACAAATCTGCTGACGAAGCAGAAATTTTCCTTTGATTCCAATGGTAAACTGGCAAACTGTGAATCCAGGGATGCTTCCAAATGTGAAATTTTCATCGTAGAGGGAGATTCTGCAGGTGGCAGTGCAAAAACAGCCCGTAACAGAGCTTATCAGGCGATCCTGCCGATCAGAGGTAAGATCCTGAATGTAGAGAAGGCAAGTATTGACAAGGTGCTTGCCAATGCTGAGATCAAGACCATGATCAATGCCTTTGGATGTGGATTTTCCGAAGGCTACGGAAATGATTTCGATATTACGAAGCTCCGCTATGACAAGATAATCATCATGGCCGATGCCGATGTGGATGGTGCCCACATTTCCACATTGCTGCTGACCCTGTTTTACCGTTTTATGCCGGAGCTGATCTTTGAGGGACATGTGTATATTGCTATGCCGCCTCTTTATAAGGCCATGCCGTCAAGAGGAGAAGAAGAGTACCTGTATGATGACAAGGCACTGGAAAAATACAGAAAGCGGCACAAAGGCCCTTTTACCCTGCAGAGATACAAAGGACTTGGTGAAATGGATGCGGATCAGCTCTGGGAAACCACACTGAATCCGGATACAAGAATGCTTAAGCTTGTGGAGATCGAGGATGCCAGGATGGCATCTGAAGTCACAGAGATGCTGATGGGAACTGATGTTCCACCCAGAAAGGCATTTATTTACGATCATGCAACTGACGCAGAACTGGATGTTTAAGAAAGGCATTTTATTGTAAATGGACGAGAAAATCATAAAAACAGAATATTCTGAACTGATGCAGAAATCTTATATTGATTATGCCATGAGTGTTATCATTGCAAGAGCCCTGCCGGATGCCAGAGATGGTCTGAAGCCGGTTCAGAGAAGAACACTTTATGATATGCATGAGCTGGGGATCCGCTACGACAGGCCTTATCGTAAGAGTGCCCGTATCGTAGGTGATACCATGGGTAAATATCATCCTCACGGTGACAGCTCCATCTATGATGCACTGGTTGTCATGAGCCAGGATTTCAAAAAGGGGCTGCCCCTGATCGATGGACACGGCAACTTCGGTAATATCGAAGGAGACGGTGCCGCAGCCATGCGTTATACAGAAGCAAGGCTTGAGAGGGTGACGCAGGAAGCGTTCCTTTCTGATCTCGATAAGGATGTGGTTGATTTTGTGCCGAATTTTGATGAGACAGAAAAAGAGCCATCTGTTCTGCCGGTGAAGTTCCCAAATCTTCTGGTGAACGGTTCTGAAGGTATTGCTGTTGGTATGGCGACCAGTATCCCGCCCCATAATCTTTCAGAAGTCGTTGATGCCGTAAAGGCTTATATGAAAGATGAATCCATTTCTACTGCAGAACTGATGAAGTACATAAAGGGACCTGATTTTCCGACAGGGGGTATTGTCACCAATAAGGATGAACTTCTGGCCATTTATGAGACAGGAACCGGCAAGATCAAGGTCCGGGGAAAGGTAGATATCGAAAAGGGAAAAGGTGGCAGGACCAATGTGGTCATATCAGAGATCCCCTATCCCATGATCGGTGCCAATATTGCCAAGTTCCTGATGGATGTGGCAGCTCTTTCCGAGCAGAAGAAGACCATGGATATCGTGGATATCACCAATCAGTCTTCCAAGGAAGGAATCCGTATCGTCATCGAGCTGAAAAAAGATGCGGACGTGGAAAACTTTGTAAATATGCTTTACAAAAAGACCAGGCTGGAAGATACGTTTGGTGTCAATATGCTGGCGATTGCCGGAGGTCGTCCGGAAACGATGGGGCTTAAGGGGATCATCAAATGCAATGTGGATTTCCAGTATGAGGTCAATACTAGAAAATATACCACGCTTCTTGCAAGAGAACAGGAGAAGAAGGAAATACAGGAAGGTCTCATCAAGGCCTGCAATGTCATTGATCTGATCATTGAGATCCTGAGAGGCTCCAAAGACAGGGCCATGGCAAAGGCATGCCTTGTAGAAGGTAAGACAGAGGGGATCAAATTCAAGTTTAAAGAGTCAAAGATCATGGCATCCCAGCTTATGTTTACAGAGAAGCAGGCAAATGCCATTCTGGAAATGAGGCTTTACAAGCTGATCGGTCTGGAACTGGAAGCCCTGATCAATGAGCATGAAGAGACCATGGCCAATATTTACCGTTATGAGGACATCCTTTCCCGTAAGGATGCCATGGCACAGGTTATTATGAATGAACTGGATGGTATTAAGAAAAGCTTTGGCCATGCCAGAAAAACACAGATTGAAAATCTTGCAGAGGCAGTTTACGAAGAGAAGAAACCGGAAGAAATGGATGTGGTCTTCCTGATGGACCGCTTTGGTTATGCCAGATGTGTTGACACAGCTACCTATGAAAGAAATAAGGAGGCCGCCGACAGCGAGTCCCGGTATGTATTTACCTGTAAGAATACGGGCAAGGTCTGTGTATTTACCAATACAGGTCAGCTCCATACCGTAAAGGTAGCCGATATTCCCTATGGCAAATTCCGTGACAAGGGAGTTCCAATCGATAATATCAGTAACTTCAGCTCGGATAAGGAGCATATTATTGCTGTTACCAGCCAGACGTCACTGAATCTGTATCGTGTGATCTTTGTGACAAAGCTTTCCATGATGAAGATCGTCGATGGTGGCGAATTTGATGTATCAAAGAGAATGGTGGCATCCACCAAGCTGCAGGATGGAGATGAGATCGTTGATGTATCTGTACTGAAGGAGCAGAAGGATATTATCCTGCAGACGAAACACGGGTATTTTCTGAAATTTTCCCTGGAAGAAATACCGGAGAAGAAAAAGGGAGCCGTTGGTGTCAGAGGCATGAAGCTGACAGGTACGGATCAGGTTGAAAACGTTTATTATACAAGACCGGGCATGGCAGATCCTGTCATAGAATTTAAGGGAAAGCAGTTTGATCTGTCCAGGATCAAAGCCGGCAGACGGGATTCCAAAGGAACGAAACCCAGAGTATAAAGGAGAGCACGATGAGGGTAATTGCAGGAACAGCAAGACGTCTTTTGTTGAAAACACCGGAGGGAATGGATACAAGGCCAACAACAGACAGGATCAAGGAAACATTGTTTAATATGATACAGGGAGATATTCCGGGAAGTATATTTGTGGATCTGTTTTCCGGAAGTGGAGGCATCGGGATCGAAGCACTGAGCCGTGGTGCCAGACATGCTTATTTTGCAGAAAACGCAAAGGAAGCCATAGCCTGTATCCAGGCGAATCTTTTCACCACCAGATTCGAGGATAAGGCAACACTGTTAAAGCAGGATGCTGTCAGTGCATTGTCCCTGATTTCCGAAAAAGAAGTTGATATCGTCTTCATGGATCCTCCTTATCAGCTTCAGATCGAAAAAAATGTATTTTCGGCATTAAAACAGCAGAAATATATTACAGAGGATACGCTGATCATAACCGAAGCGGCTCTTGACCGTGATTTTTCCTTCGTGGAGGAGCTTGGCTTTACCGTTGTACGTGAAAAAAGATATAAGACTAATAAGCATGTGTTCTGCAGAAAGGCGGCACAATGAAAAGAGCAATCTATCCCGGAAGTTTTGATCCCGTAACCTACGGGCATCTGGATATTATAAGGAGAGCGGCAGAAATCTTTGAGGAGCTGACCGTCAGTGTACTAAATAACACGCAAAAAACTCCATTGTTTTCTGTAGAGGAACGTGTTACTATATTGAAAGAAGCAACGAAAGATATCCCGAATGTAAAGGTGGAATCTTTCAGCGGACTTTTGGTTGATTATGCGAAAGCCAGAGATGTTCATGTCGTGATCAGAGGACTTCGTGCTATTACAGACTTTGAATATGAATTACAGAATGCACAGACCAATGCACTGTTGTCCAAGGGAGCGCTTGATACGGTTTTCCTGACTACGAAACTTGAGTATGCCTACTTAAGCTCCTCGACGGTCAAGGAAATAGCAAGCTTTCATGGTGATATTTCCATGTCAGTACCGGATTTTGTGGCTGAGCGGGTATATAAGAAATTTGGGTATCATATAGACAAATAGGGAGGTTCTTCCATGAGCAGCAGAATCGAGCAGTTAATCGACGAGATCGAGACTTATATTGATAATTGCAAATACCAGCCTTTTTCCAATACCAAGATCATTGTTGACAAAGAAGAGATCGATGAGCTCTTAAGAGAGCTTCGTATGAAAACGCCTGATGAGATCAAGCGTTATCAGAAGATCATCAGCAATAAGGAAGCAATCTTAAATGATGCGAGAGCCAAGGCTGAGGCACTGATCAATGATGCAACGATCCATACCAATGAGCTGATCAATGAACACGAGATCATGCAGCAGGCATATGCACAGGCCAATGAAGTGGTCACCATGGCAACCAAGCAGGCACAGGATATCCTGGATAATGCTACGATTGAAGCCAACAATATGCGAAGCGCTGCCATGCAGTATACAGACGGCATTCTCGCCAATGTAGAGAATCTGCTGACACAGACGATGAAAACCACACAGGATCATTACGACAGCTTTATCAGCTCCCTGAACCAGTATAATGACGTGGTCAATGCTAACCGCGTGGAGCTGAATCCACCGGAGCCGGATACCATTGTGGAGGATACGGGGGCAGCACAGTCTTCCTCCGAAGACCTCAATCTGGATATGATCTAGGACAGAAACAGCATAAACCGGTTTGCCACAGGGCAGGCCGGTTTTTTTGATAAAAGGAGACAACAGTTTATGCCGGATTTACAGGGAAATACCATCATTGTGATCGATCCGGGGCATGGCGGAGAAAATCTGGGTGCCCAGGTAGATGGATATACAGAAAAAGAAATGACTCTGATTGTTGCCAAAGCAATGAAAGAAGAACTGGAAACCTATGACAATGTGGTTGTCTATCTGACAAGGGAGTCAGATCAGGAACTGTCATTAGAAGAACGTGCGCAGTTTGCCAAAGACAGAAATGCCGATTTTTTGTTCTGCCTTCACTTTAACAGTTCTGTTAATCATAATTTATATGGTTCTGAAGTCTGGGTATCTGCTTTTGGGGAATATTACAGCAAGGGACGCAGCTTTGCTGAGATCAGTATGAGAAGGTTCGAAGATATGGGCCTGTTTTCCAGAGGGATCAAGACCAGACTGAATTCCCGTGGAGATAATTATTACGGGATTTTACGAGCAAGTACAGACCTGGAGGTTCCTGCTGCACTGATCGAACACTGTCATCTGGATCAGCCACGTGACAAGGTTTTTTATCAGCAGAGTGAAGAACAGCTTGTAACGTTCGGACGGGAGGATGGCAAAGCTGCTGCAGAATATTTTGGGCTGAAGTCTTCCAAAACAGGAGAGGATTTCAGTGGTCATGTAAACCAGACTTTTCCCATAAAGGAAATCAACAGGCCTGACCAGACAGAAGCGGAAATCTGTCAGATCGAGCTTTTATCTGTTGATCCTTATGGCCGGGAAGCAGATGTGAAAATAAAAGCATCTGATTCTGATGGCTATATCCAGTATTACTGTTATCGTTTTGATGAAGGAGAATACAGTGAATTATATCCATGGCCAAGAGAAAACTGGGACAGTTCCCTGCCAGAGCATGAATTTACCGTTGCGCTCCCGGAGGAAGAAACGGCAGATCTGCAGGTATGCGTTTACAATGGCTATGACCTGAAAACGGAAAGCAATACAATTACCGTTTCTGTTCCATTGCAGGAAGAGGAAACGGAAGAAATCACCGGTGAAACGGAAACACTTTCCAGAATCCCACTGGATCTTTCCATGTCAGCTTCGGAAATCCAGGCTGAAAAAGGTTCCCTGATCCTTCTGATCCTCTGTGTCAGTCTGATCCTGACTGGAATCCTTTATTTTGTCATCAGGCTGTTACAGAAAAGAAAACGACGTAATAAAGGGCACAAAGACCGGTAAGGCAGAGCCGGTTCTTAAAATAACGGATAAGAGAAAACGGACTTCCTGCAAGGACGCTCCCTGTCTGGGCAAGGCAGCAGAGACCGCAGAATACAAGCAGGATCAGGGAGATACAGGGAGAGGAAGCCTGGAGCAGTGACAGACCTCCTGATATTTCCAGAAGTCCCTGTGCAATCCCTGGATACCATCCCTGCTTAAGAAGCAGGGACGGATATACATTCAGGATCTGGAACAGGATCATATAACCGCCAAGCTTTGTGATGCTGTGCAGGGAGGCTGTCACAGATTCATCCAGTGCAGCCAGAAACGACGTTTCTTTTTCATAAGAAGCCTGACAGAGGACTGTCGTCTTTCTCATGGAAGCAGATAGCAGGCAACGGTATCTTGTATGGCGGAGAACTATCCCATAAAGCAGAGGGATGCCATACATGCCAAAAAGGCATGGAAGGAGAGGCGGATTTCCCATGACGGGAAGAGCGAAGCTGATAAAATAAACAGGTCCGATATTATTACAGAAGGAAAGCAGAAATTCGCCCTCTGCAGCAGAAAGCCGTCCCTTTTTATAAAGATCCGTAACTGCCACAGCACCCATGGGAAAGCCACACAGAAACCCTATGATGATCACATAAAGGCAGTCAGCGCTTACCCTGAATACCGGGGTGAGCAGGGGGCGGAGCAGTGAAACAAACCGGTCTGTCAGATCCATGCGGATCAATATGCCGGACAGTACCATAAAGGGAAATAAGGAAGGGATCATTTTCTGGAACCAGAGGTTTAAGCCTGTGAGTGCCAAGGACAGACATTGTCCCGGGAACAGCAGAAGCGTTCCCATAAGCAGAGAAAGACATAGTAACGTTACCGGAAAGGAATTCTTTTTTAACAAAATGAGTGGTTCTTTTCCCTGTTTGTGTTATTATTATAGCTATGAGAATTGACAGATTTTTATGCGAACTGAATATAGGTTCCAGAAAAGAAGTGAAGGAGCTCCTGAAAAAGGGAGAGATCCTCATCAATGGAAAGAAAGGGCTTAAGCCGGATGACAAAGTGGATGAGCTGACAGCAGTTGTCAGCTACAGAGGAAAGCAATTCCGGTATCAGCCGTATGTTTATTATATGATGAATAAACCGGCGGGAATTGTCAGTGCAACAGAGGATAACCGGGATAAAACCGTACTGGATCTTCTGAAAGAACAGCTTTCCCTGCATGACGATAAAGAACTGTATGGTATTCCTGTTGATGACATCTTTCCGGTTGGGAGACTGGACAAGGATACGGTAGGACTTTTGCTTCTGACCAATGACGGTGCACTTTCCCACAGGTTGCTTTCTCCGGCAAAGCATGTGAAAAAATGCTATTATGTGGAAACGGATCTGTCCATTGTTCCGGAAGAGCTGAAAAAGCTTGAAACCGGTGTGGATATCGGAGAAAAGGCACTGACAAAGGAAGCAGAAACAGAACTGCTCTCTGAAAAGAGCTGCTTTCTGACCATTACAGAAGGAAAGTTCCATCAGGTAAAACGGATGTTCCAGGCCATTGGTCTTACCGTCACGTATCTGAAGCGGGTTTCCATGGGAAGCCTTGTGCTGGATGAAGATCTGCCCGAAGGATGCATCCGTGAATTAACAGAAGAAGAGGTAAACAGTTTATGCTAGAACATATAAAGGCGGTCCTGTTTGATCTGGACGGTACACTGGTAGATTCCATGTGGGTGTGGAATGATATAGATATTGAATATCTGGGACGTTTCGGACTTTCGCTTCCGGAAACCCTGCAGAAAGAAATTGAAGGAATGAGTTTCACGGAAACGGCTGTTTATATCAAACAGAAATTTTCCATTCCGGATCCCATTGAAAAAATGAAAGAGGACTGGAATGCCATGGCCTTTGACAAGTATGTGAATGAGGTGCCCCTGAAAAAGGGGGTTCCTGAATTTCTTGCGCTCTGTCAGAAGAAAGGGATCCGTCTTGGTATCGCTACCAGTAATTCCAGACAGCTTGTGGATGCGATCATTGCTTCACACGGACTTACAGAACACTTTGATGGTATTGTGACAGGATGCGAGGTAAACCGTGGAAAGCCATGGCCGGATGTGTATCTGGAAACTGCCAGAAGATGTGGTGTTTCACCGGAACACTGTCTGGTCTTCGAAGATATTGTCCCGGGTATCCAGGCGGGCAGGAATGCCGGCATGAAAGTATGTGCCGTAGCAGATGCCTATTCGGTTTATCAGGAAAAAGAAAAGCGGGAGCTTGCTGATTATTATATTGAAGATTTCACAGAGATCACAGAATAGAGAGGATAGCAGATGAAAAAAGCAGTTAAGGGTACTTATGGTTATATTAAAACAAAGCGGACTTTTGTTCTGCTGCGTACGATTCTTTATTTTGCTATTTCCCTGGCACTTCTGTTTGCCGGTATTATTTCTACCGGATCACGGAAAAACCTGCTTACGGTCGTAGCAGTGCTTGGCTGCCTGCCGGCTGCCAAAAGCCTTGTGAATTATATCATGTTCTGCCGGGCAAAAGGCTGCAGCGAAGCAGTAAAGAAACAGGCAGAAGCTGTGACCGGTGATCTGGTTGGCATGTTTGACATGTATTTTACTTCCTATAAGAAAAATTTTGCCATCAGTCATATGGTAGTCGACGGCAAAACGATCTGCGGCCTTACAGAAGATGATAAATGTGATCTGCAGGCCTGTGAAACGCATCTGGCTGATATGTTAAAGCAGGGCGGTTTCAAAGACATGACGATCAAGATCTTCCGTGATACCGGCAAATACTGTGACAGACTGGTGAGCCTTAACAAATCAGAGCATGGCAAAACACCCGAGCGGGATGATGAGATCCGTGTCATCCTCTATGATATTTCCCTGTAAGAGAGGCTGTTATGTACCAGTTTACGATCAAAGAGTCAGAAGCAGGACAGCGTTTTAACAAATACCTTCAGAAGCTTCTTCCTGCAGCGACTTCCTCTTTTCTCTATAAGATGCTGCGCAAAAAGAATATTGAGCTAAACGGTAAAAAGGCTGCCGGTAACGAGGTGCTGAAAAGCGGGGATACCGTAAAGCTTTTCTTTTCAGAAGAGACCTTTCTGAAATTTAAGGCGGCCGGAGAACAGGAAGCCAGAAGCTCTTCCTATGAAAAAGCCTTTCAATCCCTGCAGGGGATTTCTGTTATTTATGAAAATGAGCATATGCTCCTTCTGAATAAACCGGAAGGTATTCTGACCCAGAAGGCCAGTGATGCCGATCTTTCCCTGAATGAATGGATGATCGGCTATCTGCTTCATCAGAAAGCTATTTCAGAACAGTCCCTGCAGACCTTTAAACCTTCTGTCTGCAACCGTCTTGACCGGAATACCAGCGGTCTTGTGATCTGTGCCAGAACCCTCATGGGAAGCCAGAAGCTGAATGAAATGATAAAAACAAGAGCTGTCCGGAAATATTACCGGCTTTTTGTAAAGGGACGGCTGACAGAAGAAGTGTCCTTAAAGGGGTATCTTGTCAAAAATGAAAAAACAAACCGTGTCAGCATTTTTAAAAATCCTGTTGAGAACGGTTCTTATATTGAAACACGTTTTTATCCCCTTCAGATCTTTTCTGATATGACTTATCTGGAGGTGGAGCTGATCACCGGGAAGACCCATCAGATCCGTGCGCATATGGCTTCCATCGGCCACCCGCTGCTGATGGACTATAAATACGGGGAAGCAGCTTTTAATCACCGCTACGAAAAACTGATCTCCGGAAGGGGACAGCTTCTGCATGCTTACCGGCTGGAATTTCCATCCTGCAGTCTTCTGTCTGAAGAAGAGATGCACAGCTTTACGGCACCGGAGCCGGATGCCTTTGTAAAGCTTCTCAGGCTGAAACGCACAGAAGAAGCTGACGAAAATATTTCTTCCGGAAAGGGATGCCGGAAAGGCAGATATTCCGGCAAGAAAAGGGAACAATAAGGAGAACACAGATGGCAACCTGGAATTCCAGAGGACTTCGCGGATCCGGCCTTGAGGAACTGATCAACAGAACAAATGAAAAATATCTGGAAAACGGTCTGGCACTGATCCAGAAGATCCCGACGCCGATCACACCGATCAACATTGACCAGGCAAGCAGACATATCACACTGGCCTATTTCGATAAAAAGAGTACCGTAGACTATATTGGTGCCGTACAGGGAATCCCGGTCTGCTTTGATGCCAAGGAATGTGCGGTGGATACCTTCAGCCTTCAGAACATCCATGAGCATCAGGTGACCTTTATGGAAGCCTTCGAAAAGCAGAAGGGAATTGCCTTTTTCCTGATCTATTACACCCATCTGGATCTGTTTTATTATCTGCCCTTTGATATGCTGATGTTTTTCTGGAACCGCGCAAAAGAGGGTGGACGGAAGAGCTTCCGTAGAGAAGAACTGAATCCGGACTATTATCTGCCAAAGCATAATGGTATCCTTGTCCCTTATCTGGATATCCTGCAGAAGGACCTTGAGGACCGGGATTATACATAAACTATTTGACAAGTATTCCTCTTTTCGTTATACTGACAATAGTTTTGAACGCTACCATGGTAGCATATTAGCACTGTGATTTACTAAAGCATTTTACTGAGGCACTTTACTGACATGCTTTACAGAGAGTGCTTTTTTGAAAATACTTTACATAACAGATCATACTGTATCAGAAAGGATTTTATCACCATGAATAAGAAGCCGGTACATACACCTGAAGGAGTCAGGGACATCTACGGAAAAGAATATGCAGTCAAGCTGGCCATAGAAGAACATATCCATGGACAGTTAAACAGTTACGGCTATGAAGACATCCAGACACCGACTTTTGAGTTTTTTGATGTTTTTTCCAAGGATATCGGTACCACACCTTCCAGGGAGCTGTACAAATTTTTTGACAAGGAGGGCAATACCCTTGTCCTCCGCCCGGATTTCACACCATCCATGGCACGCTGCGCTGCCAAGTACTATATGGATGAAGATGTGCCGATCCGTTTCTGCTATCTTGGAAATACCTTTACGAACACCAGCAATCTGCAGGGGAAGTTAAAGGAAGTCACCCAGATGGGTGCAGAGCTGATGGGAGATGGCAGCGTGGAGGCCGACGGAGAGATCATCGCACTTGCCGTTTCTTCCCTGCTTGCGGCAGGCCTGCAGGAATTTCAGCTCAGCATCGGTGAGATCGAATACTTTAAGGGGATCTGTGAAGAGGTAGGTCTGGATGAAGTCACAGAGCTTTCCCTGCGGGATTATATTTCCGGCAAGAACATCTTCGGTGCGGAAGCACTTCTCCTTGAAAAGGGCATTGATGAAAAGCACAGGGAGATGCTCCTGAAAACAACAGATTTCTTTGGCAGTGCGGAAATGCTGAAGGAAGCAGCTGCGATTGCTGATAATGACAGATCCAAAAATGCCGTGGAAAGGCTTCTTTCCCTGTATCAAGTACTTTGTGAATATGGTGTGGAGAAATACATCTCCTTTGACCTTGGCATGTTAAGTAAATATAATTATTATACCGGTGTGATCTTTAAAGCCTATGCGTATGGTGTGGGCGATGCGATCCTGAAAGGCGGCCGCTATGACAATCTGTTATCCCGCTTTGGCAAGGAAGCACCGGCTGTTGGCTTCATGGTTGTGATCGATGATCTGATGCAGGCTCTTTTCCATCAGAATACACAGCTTCCCGAAAAGGAAACTGTCAGAACCATTACCTATACGAAGGACAGCTTCCGGGCAGCTCTCGGGGAGGCGAAAAAGCTTCGCAGTGAAGGCATCCGGGTAGCCCTTGTTCCCGAAAAGAATATGCAGGAAAGAGGAGAATAACATGAACAACGACAGATATCTTACCTTTGCCCTCGGCAAGGGAAGACTTGCAAATAAAACACTGGAGCTTCTTGAAAAAACAGGGATCACCTGTGAAGAAATGAAGGATAAGAATTCCAGAAAGCTGATCTTTGTCAATGAAGAATTAAAGCTCCGCTTTTTCCTCGCCAAAGGGCCGGATGTGCCGACCTATGTGGAATATGGCGCTGCTGATATCGGTGTGGTCGGAAGCGATACCATCGTAGAAGAAAACAGACGGGTCTATGAGGTACTGGATCTTGGATTTGGCAAATGCCGGATGTGTGTCTGCGGGCCTGCACAGGCCAGGGAGCTGTTAAAGCATCATGAAAGGATCCGTGTAGCCAGCAAATATCCGAATATTGCCAAGGACTATTTCTTTAATAAGAAGCATCAGACAGTAGATATCATCAAGCTGAACGGTTCTGTAGAGCTTGGACCTATCGTCGGTCTTTCTGATGTGATCGTAGATATCGTGGAAACAGGTTCTACCTTAAGGGAGAATGGACTTGAAGTGCTGGAAGAGATCTGTCCCCTGTCTGCAAGAATGATCGTCAATCAGGTCAGCATGCAGATGGAAACAGAGCGGATCCGAAGCCTGATCCAGAAGCTGAAGCCTCTGTGTGAAGCATAAGAATAAGGATGAAATGAGATATTGACTGATAAAATGCAAGAATGTGCAGAAAGCATAATGACAGGAGGAAGCCTCATGAAGATCATCAATCTGAATGAAAATACAAGAAAAGAACTGCTTTTGCAGCTGCAGAAGAGAAGTCCGTCAAGCTATGGCGGCTATGAGCAGACCGTTAACGAGATCATTGAAAATGTAAGACAGCATGGTGACAGGGCCCTGTTTGATTATACGGAAAAGTTTGACCACTGCAGCCTGAGTGCGGAAACAGTACAGGTTACAAGGGAAGAAATCGAAGAAGCCTATACCAGGATCAGCCCTGAATTTGTAGCTGTTATGAAAAAATCAGCAGAAAACATCAGGGCATTTCATGAGAAACAGCTTCATGCAAGCTGGATCATCCCCAAAGAAGACGGGACGATCCTTGGACAGAAGATCCTGCCCATCGCCATTTCCGGTGTTTATGTTCCCGGCGGCAAGGCAGCCTATCCCTCCAGTGTACTGATGAATGTACTTCCTGCCAAAGTAGCAGGTGTTGGCCGCATCATTATGACCACACCTCCCGGAAAGGACGGAAAGGTAAATCCCGGCACACTGGTTGCCGCAGATATTGCCGGTGTAGATGAAATCTATAAGGTGGGCGGTGCACAGGCAATCGCAGCCATGGCCTTTGGTACAGAAAGCATTCCGAAGGTAGATAAGATCACAGGTCCCGGGAATATCTTCGTAGCCCTCGCCAAGAAGGCATGCTTTGGTTTTGTCAGCATTGACTCTATCGCAGGCCCAAGTGAGATCCTGGTTCTTGCCGATGAAAGTGCAAATCCCAGATATGTAGCAGCAGATCTTCTTTCCCAGGCAGAGCATGATGAACTGGCAAGTGCGATCCTGATCACTACAAGTAAGGCGCTTGCAGATCAGGTTGTAGTTGAGATCGAACAGTTTACCGAAAAACTTGAGAGAAAGGCCATCATCCAGGCCTCACTGGATAATTACGGTACCATTTTCCTTGCAGATTCCATGGAGGATGCGATCTATGCTGCCAATGAGATTGCCAGTGAGCATCTGGAGATCCTGACGAAGAATCCGTTTGAAACCATGACCAAGATCAGAAATGCCGGAGCAATTTTCCTTGGTGAATATTCCTCAGAGCCTCTTGGCGATTATTTTGCAGGACCGAACCACATCCTGCCGACCAATGGCACAGCAAAATTCTTCTCCCCCTTAAATGTGGATGATTTCATGAAGAAGACAAGTATCATTTCCTATTCCAGAGATGCGCTTGCCCGTGTCCATAAGGATATCGAACTGTTTGCAAAAGAAGAGGGTCTGACTGCCCACGCCAATTCCATTAAAGTACGATTTGAAGAAGAGTAAGAAAGGAATCTGTTATGAGCCGAAACGCTTCTGTAACACGTAAAACAAAAGAAACTGATATTACTGCAACGCTGGAGCTGGATGGCACCGGCAATTCCAATATTGATACCGGTATCGGATTTTTTGATCATATGCTGGAGGGCTTTTCCAGACACGGGTTCTTTGACCTGATCCTGGAAGCAGAAGGGGATCTGCAGGTAGACGGACACCATACTGTAGAAGATACCGGTATTGTGATCGGTTCCGTGATCAAAAAGGCACTCGGTGACAAGGCAGGGATCCGCCGGTATGGCTCCTGCATCCTTCCCATGGACGAAACGCTCGTTCTCTGTGCGGTAGATCTGTGCGGCAGACCCTATCTGAACTTTGACTGTAACTTTACAGTAGACAGGGTCGGAGAACTGGATACCGAGCTTGTAAGAGAATTTTTCTATGCCATTTCCTACAGTGCAGGCATGAACCTTCATATCAAGCTGCTGGATGGCAGTAATAACCATCATATCATCGAAGCCATGTTCAAGGCCTTTGCCAAAGCACTGGATATGGCCGTTGAAAAGGATCCGAGGATCCAGGATGTACTCAGTACCAAGGGGAGCTTATAATATGGAAAAGATGACTTATACACCGGTACCTGTCGTAAATCCTATTCCCTGGAGCGAGCTTAAGAAGAATACGGACGGCCATGTTACGGTAGTGGTCCAGGATGAAAAGACGCTGCAGGTACTGATGGTAGCCTATATGAACGAAGAAGCCTACGAAAAGACCCTTGCCACCGGCAGGATGACCTATTTCAGCCGGAGCCGGAATGAACTCTGGATCAAGGGCGGGACAAGTGGTCATTTCCAGTATGTAAAGGAGCTTTATGCTGACTGTGATAAAGATACCCTCCTTGCCAAAGTGGATCAGGTGGGAAATGCCTGTCATACCGGAAGCTACAGCTGCTTTTTTGAAAAAATAATCTGACACAGATAAGAATGATGACATGCACTGCATAGATTGAAAATGCAGTGCATATTTTTTAGTAAGGTTTGTCTGAAAAGAGAATGATATGGAAAAAGTCAGTGCAGATCAGAAGCTGAAGCTGATACAGGCCATCCGGGCAGAAAATCAGTACAACCGCATGAAATGCAAAGAACGGGAAAAGCTGCTTTACGGAGCAGAGGCAGTACATATGGAGGGATATGGTGGTATGGGAAGCAGTTATGGAAGTATGGATGGCACTTCACTTCCTTCGTCAGACGTAGGCCGGCCATCCGCCGGGAAAGGTCTTCTTTCCGGATTCCGTTTCCGGTTCTTTCTGGCAGTCTGCCTGACTGCAGCCTTTATTTACATGGATCAGCAGCAGATCCTGGTTCTTGGAGAACCTCTGCGGTCTTACTGTGAAAAGCTGACAGAAGAGGATGCCGTTTTTGACAGGATCTTTCAGAGTCTGAATCTATTTGATTTCTGATCTGTTATTCGTTATACTGAAAAGGCAGGAAAAACAACAGACAAGGAAAAGAACATGAGAACATTAGCATTAAGTGATGAAATTCTTATGCAGGTAGAAAAACCTGCCAGATATATCGGCGGCGAGATCAACGCCGTCATGAAGGATCCGGAGGCAGTAAAGGTACGTTTTGCCATGTGCTTCCCGGATGTTTACGAAATTGGCATGTCCCACCTGGGAATTCAGATTCTTTATGGTATGCTGAACAGCTATGAAGATGTCTGGTGTGAAAGAGTCTATTCTCCCTGGGTAGATCTGGATGCCGTCATGCGGAAGGAACAGATCCCTCTGTTTGCACTGGAATCCCAGGATCCGATCCGGACATTTGATTTTCTTGGCATCACCATCCAGTATGAAATGTGCTATACCAACATTTTACAGGTACTGGATCTGTCCGGCATTCCACTGCTTGCCAAAGACCGTACAGAAGAAGATCCCATTGTGATCGGCGGCGGTCCCTGCACATACAATCCGGAACCGATCTGTGATTTCTTTGACCTCTTTTATATTGGAGAAGGAGAGACCAGATACCGTGAGCTGATCAGCCTTTATGAGGACTGTCGTGACAGAGGACTTTCCAGACAGGACTTTCTGAAGAAGGCAGCCTGTATCCCCGGAATCTATGTGCCTTCCCTTTATGAGGTAAGTTACCATGAAGACGGCACCATAAAGGAAATGAAGCCTCTGGAAGAAGGGATCCCCGAAAGGATCCTCAAGGAAATGGTGACAGAGGTATCTGATACCTATTATCCGGATAAGCCTGTGGTTCCCTTTATCAAAGTGACACAGGACCGTGTCGTGCTTGAGATCATGCGCGGCTGTATCAGAGGCTGCCGTTTCTGTCAGGCCGGCCAGCTCTATCGTCCGGTCCGTGAACGGGATGTGGAATTCCTAAAGAAATATGCCATTGCCATGCTGGAGAATACCGGTCATGAAGAAATATCCTTAAGTTCCTTAAGCTCCAGTGACTATCAGAAGCTTCCTGAGCTGATCGATTTCCTGATCGAGGAGTGCAGCAGGCGGAAAGTCAATATTTCCCTGCCTTCCCTCCGGATCGATGCCTTTTCCCTGGATGTCATGAACAAGGTACAGGATGTAAAAAAGAGCAGTCTGACCTTTGCACCGGAAGCCGGCAGCCAGCGTCTTCGTAATGTGATCAATAAAGGCCTTACCGAGGAAGTGATCCTGCAGGGTGCAAAGCTTGCCTTTGAAGGTGGCTGGACCAGGGTCAAGCTGTATTTTATGCTTGGGATCCCCTTTGAAACAGAAGAGGATATCCAGGGCATTGCAGAGCTTTGTAATAAGATCGCTGCCGAATTTTATGATACGGTTCCCAAGGAAAAACGAAATGGAAGAGTGCAGATCGTTGCCAGTACCTCTTTCTTTATCCCCAAGCCCTTTACCCCGTTCCAGTGGGCACCGCAGTGCAGAAAGGAAGATTTCCTGAATAAAGCCTATCTGACAAGGACAGCTATTATGAGCCAGTTAAATCAGAAGAGCATCAAGTACAACTGGCATGAAGCAGATGCCAGCGTGATGGAAGGTATTCTTGCCAGAGGTGACAGAAAGGTGAACCAGGTTATTTTAAAGGCCTATGAAAAGGGCTGCTTCTATGATGCCTGGGGCGAATATTATAAACATGATGTGTGGCTTGAGACCTTTGAGGAATGCGGTGTGGATCCTGACTTTTACACAGTCAGGGAGCGAAGTGAAGATGAAATTTTCCCCTGGGATTTTATCGACTGCGGTGTGACCAAAGCATTCCTTCTCCGTGAATGGAAAAGGGCTGCCGAAGCTGTTGTCACCCCCAACTGCCGGATGCAGTGTCAGGGCTGCGGTGCTGCCAGGTTCGGGACAGGCGTCTGCTTTGATAAGCATGCCGGTGTCACAGAAATTCAGACAGAAACGGAGGAAAACGGAAATGAAGGTACGAATTAAATTTTCCAAAGAGGGTCCTGTCCGTTTTATCGGGCATCTGGATATTATGCGTTATTTTCAGAAAGCAATCCGGAGAGCTGGAATTGATATTGCCTACTCCACCGGATTTTCCCCTCACCAGATCATGTCCTTTGCATCTCCTCTGTCAGTAGGGCATGAAAGCTGCAGCGAATATTTCGATGTGGAATTAAATTCCATAACGGATACGGAGGATATTAAGAACCGCCTGAACCGGACCATGGCAGAAGGAATCCAGATCCTGCAGGTTGCTGTTCTTGATGAAAAGGAAGGAAATGCCATGGCAAGCGTTGCCGCTGCCAATTATCTGATCTCTTTTAGGGACAGTGTTTCCCTTCCGGATGACTGGAAAGAAAAGCTGACAGCTTTCTACGAAAAGGACAAGATCCCTGTCATTAAAAAGACCAAAAAAGGGGAAAGAGAAATAGATCTGAAGGAGACCATTTATCAGCTTGAAATCCGGGAGGATCAGGTCTATATGCTGCTGGATGCAGGAAGCGGAAGCAATATGAAGCCTGGCTTTGTACTGGAAACCTTCTGCGCTGCTGAGAATATTTCCCTGCCGGAATATCCCTTCCGGGTACGTCGTCTGGAAACCTATAAAAGAACCGGAGAAGGAAAGCTTGTTCCTTTAATACCATGAACAATATTGTAATTACCCGTCAGAACAACCGATATCTGTCAGTCCTTTTCACAGATGGAAGGCCTTCCCGGATGCACTGCAGTCCTCTTTTGCAGGAGGAGGGGATGCTTTCACAGATCTGCCTTGCCAGAGTAAAGGATGTGATTCCCGCCATGAAAGGCGCATTTCTTATTGTGCCCGGAGGCAGGACTGTCTATCTGCCGCTTTCAGAGTCCGGTGATTTTCTGTGTGCAAACAGAACCTTTTCTTCCTTATCTGAGCTCCACCAGGGAGATGAGATCGTTGTCCAGATCACAGGAGAAGCGGTAAAAACCAAGCCGCCTCTTGCCAGTGCAGCGCCTGTACTGACAGGACAGTATTGTGTCTGTTCCCTTTTTGGACATGGTATCCATGTTTCCAGAAAGCTTGCCCCGGAAAGACAGAAAGAGTTAAAGGCTGCCATTGCAGAGGCCGGTATCGAAGGCAGGAAAAACTTTCAGTTCACTATCCGTACCAATACAGATACCCTGAAAGACCTGACACCTCTTTTTCAGGAGATGGAGGGATTTATCCGCTTTTTTCAGGAGCTTACTGAAATTTACCGGCACAGAAGCTGTCCTTCCTGTCTGTACAGACCGCTGCCAGAACTGATCCGTCAGATCCAGGATATCCCTCTTACAGCATATGAGGAGATCGTTACGGATGAACCGGAAGTATGGCAGCTTCTGAAGGATACCTTTCCCGAAAAGGATGTCAGGCTGTACCAGGATCCTTCCTTAAGCCTTTCCAGGCTTTACCGGCTGGATTTCTTTCTGCAGGAAGCCCTGTCAAGAAAAGTATGGCTGCCCTGCGGTGGTTATCTGGTGATAGAACCGACAGAAGCCATGGTTGTCATTGATGTCAATTCCGGCAAGGCTGCCCATAAAGGACGTTCCAGTCAGGACTATTACCGGAAGGTCAACCGGGAAGCAGCAGCCGAAATTGCAAGACAGCTGCAGCTTCGGAATTATTCCGGCATGATCATGGTCGATTTTATCAATATGGAAAGTGAAAAAGATCAGAAGGAGCTGCTTTCCTTGCTGGATCAGCTCCTGAAAATGGATCAGGTACGGACAAGACTGGTTGATATGACAGCACTTGGAATTGTGGAAATCACACGAAAAAAAATTAACCGTCCTTTATTTGAAGAAATGCAGAAAAACTCTTGACATATAAGAACCTGGATGTTATATTTTATGAGTATGCCGCATAGCGGGGTAGAAGTGTGCCTTACGGTGCCACCGAAGCTAGCGAGTAAAATCAGTTTCGGCTGATTAGAAGGAGGATTATCCATTATGTACGCAATCATAGCAACAGGCGGAAAGCAGTATAAAGTTTCCGAAGGTGATGTGATCAAGGTTGAGAAGCTTGATGCTGAACCCGGAGCTACTGTTACATTTGACCAGGTTGTCGCTGTAAGTGACAAGGAGCTTAAGGTTGCCGGAGACGTAGCTAACGCTAATGTTACTGCAACAGTTATGGAGCAGGGCAGAGGTAAGAAGGTTATCGTTTACAAGTATAAGAGAAAAACCGGTTACCATAAGAAAAATGGTCATAGACAAGCATACACTCAGGTTAAGATCGAAAAGATTAATGCTTAGTTATGACGACCATTACGATTTATCGATCCAATAAAGGAGAATATCAGAGACTGACCTGTAAAGGTCATGCAGGCTATGCGGATTACGGTAAGGATATCGTATGTGCTTCCATATCCTGTCTGGTGATCAACACGATCAACTCACTGGATGAATTAGTCCATGAGAAAATGGAGATTACTACAGAGGAAGAGCAGGGCTATATCGACTGCAGATTTGAAAGTCTTTCCGATCAGGGAAAACTTCTCATGGATTCTCTTATTCTTGGATTACAGAATATCGTAAGCGATTACGGTAAAAAGTATTTGGAACTAAAATTCAAGGAGGTGTAAACCATGTTAAAGATGCACATTCAATTTTTCGCTCATAAAAAGGGAGTTGGTTCTACTAAGAACGGTAGAGATTCCGAATCCAAGAGATTAGGTGCGAAAAGAGCTGACGGAAAATTCGTAAAAGCAGGAAACATTTTATACAGACAGCGTGGAACCAAGATTCATCCTGGTATCAATGTTGGTATCGGCGGAGATGATACTTTGTTCGCATTAGTTGACGGTGTACTTAAATTCGAAAGAAAAGGCAGAGACAAGAAACAGGCTTCTGTATATCCTGTAGAGAAATAGTACGATGGATCGGGCTTCAAACAACTTTACGTTTGAAGCCCATTTTTTTGAAAGGAAAACGTTATGTTTGCAGACAGAGCGAAAATATATGTCAGAAGCGGCAAGGGCGGCGATGGCCATGTGTCCTTCCGGCGTGAAAAATTTGTAGCAAATGGCGGACCGGATGGCGGCGACGGCGGTGATGGCGGCAGTGTTATTCTGGAAGTAGATGACGGAATGAATACACTCAGTGATTACCGTCATGTCCGTAAATATCAGGCAATGGATGGCGAAAATGGCAAAAAGCGGAACTGCCGTGGTAAAAACGGTGATGACCTGATCCTGAAAATGCCTGCCGGTACTGTTATTAAGGAATTTGAAAGTGGCAAGATCATAACTGACCTCTCTGGCGAAAACAGACGTTTTGTCCTTTTACAGGGCGGCAGAGGCGGTAAGGGAAACCAGCACTATGCCACCAGTACCATGCAGGTTCCCAAATATGCGCAGCCCGGCCAGCCGGCCAGGGAGCTTACCCTGCAGCTTGAGTTGAAGGTAATTGCAGACGTAGGACTTGTGGGCTTTCCCAATGTCGGGAAATCAACACTGCTTTCTAAGGTCAGCAATGCCAGACCGGAAATTGCCAATTATCATTTCACCACCATCACCCCCCACCTTGGTGTGGTAGATCTGGATGGTGCGAAGGGATTTGTCATGGCAGATATTCCTGGACTTATCGAAGGTGCATCCCAGGGGGTTGGTCTTGGCTTTGAATTCCTGCGTCATATTGAACGTACCAAGGTGATCATCCATATGGTAGATGCTGCATCCACGGAAGGAAGAGATCCGGTTGCGGACATTTATGCCATCAACGAAGAACTGGAAGCCTATAATCCTGAGATTGCCAGAAGGCCACAGGTGATCGCAGCCAATAAAACGGACATGATCTTTGATGATGGGGAGACAGAGGATCCTGTAGCACGCCTGAAAAAGGAATTTGAGCCAAAGGGAATCCCTGTTTATCCGATTTCTGCCATCAGCGGGAAGGGACTGAAAGAGCTTCTGTATCATGTAAGTGAACTGCTTTCAGAAGCGGATCAGGAGCCTGTTGTTTTTGAACAGGAATTCTTTCCTGAATATATGCTGCCGGTATCAGATGAACCTTATTCTGTTACGTATGATGAAGATGCAAATGAATATGTTGTAGAAGGACCCCGAATTGAAAAAATGCTTGGTTATACCAATCTTGACTCCGAAAAGGGATTTACTTTCTTCCAGAACTTCCTGAAGGACAATGGTATTCTGGATGAACTGGAAGCACTTGGTATTTCAGAGGGAGATACTGTAAGAATGTATGGTCTTTCTTTTGACTATTACAAATAACGGAGGAGACGAATATGACAAGTAAACAGCGTGCCTATTTAAAAGGACTTGCCATGAATATTGAGCCGGTATTCCAGGTCGGCAAATCAGGCCTTACACCGGAAGTAACAGAGGCTGTTCTGGAAGCTTTTAATACAAGAGAGCTGATCAAGATTGCTGTTCTGAAAAACTGTCTGGAAGACCCGAAAGAAATTGCAGCAGTGATTGCAGAAAGGACCCATTCCCAGGTTGTCCAGGTGATTGGCAAGAAAATCGTTCTGTATAAGGAAAACAAGGATCACAAGAAGATCAACCTGCCTTTATAATATTCAGAATCAGGGAGTGTTCCTTATATGGCAAACAAGAAAACAGGCCTCATAGGCGGAACTTTTAATCCTGTTCATTATGGCCATCTTTTTCTGGCAGAGCAGGCGATGGAATATTGTGATCTGGATCAGGTGCTCTTTATTCCCAGCGGCATTTCCTATATGAAAAATGTGAGAGAAATTGCCGGGGCAGAAGACCGGCTGCAGATGGTCAGACTGGCAACAGAGGATCATCCTGACTTTCATGTTTCCTCTATGGAAATGGACCGGCCGGGAGCCAGCTATACCTGCGAGACTCTGCTTGCCCTGTCAGAGGAATATGCAGATACCGGATTTTATTTCATTGTTGGTGCTGATAATCTTTTTTCAATAGAAAAGTGGAAGGATCCTGCAGGGATCTTCAGACGATGCACACTGGTAGCTGCTTTTCGCGGTGCTGAAGACAGAAGTGCCCTGGAAGAGAAAGCCAGAGAATTGCGCAGCAGATATGAGGCAGATATCATCCTTCTGCCAAAGCGCAGGATAGATATTTCTTCTACAGAGATCAGGCAGAGGATTGCTGAAAAGAAATCTATCCGTTATATGGTACCTGAACCGGTGAGGAACTATATCACAGAACATGGATTGTACCAGAAGGCATAAATGATCAAAAGCATAAATCCTAAAGCAGGGAAAGGGACAGATGTTATTGTGAAGGAAATCAGTCTGAAAGATTTACGGAAAGAAATTGAAAAAACACAGGATGAAAAGCGCTTTGAACATACACTGGGTGTCGCCTACACAGCAGCCGCTCTTGCCATGTGTCACGGTGAAGATATCGAAAAGGCCAAGGTGGCTGGGCTTCTTCATGATTGTGCCAAATGTATCAGTGATGAAAAAAAGATAAAGATCTGTCAGAAAGCTCACGTGGAAATTACAGAAGTGGAACTGCGGAATCCTTTCCTTCTTCATGCGAAGGCCGGTGCCTGTCTTGCACGTGACAAGTTTGGGGTTCAGGACGAAGATATCCTGAATGCTATTCTTTATCATACAACCGGTCGTCCCGATATGTCCAGGCTTGAAAAAATCATTTATATCGCGGATTATATGGAGCCTTCAAGGAAACAGGCAGAAGATCTTCCGGATGTCCGGAAACTGGCATTTCAGGATCTTGACCTGGCACTTATCAGGATATTAAAGGATACACTTTTTTATCTGCAGCAAAAGGGAAATGAAACAGATCCCATGACACAGAAAACCTACGACTATTATGCAGGATTTTAACTGCTTCCTGCTGGAAAGGAACAATTATGATCGAACAGAATATAAAAGAGATGGCACTTCTTGCAGTAGATGCACTGGAAGATAAAAAGGGTGAGGATATTATCGTTATTGATATCAGCGAAGTTTCTGTGATCGCTGACTGCTTTATTATCGCAGGAGGTTCCAACAAAAGCCAGATCCAGGCCCTGAGTGATTCTGTAGAAGAGAAGCTTGGAAGAGCAGGGATGCCTCTTAAGCAGGTAGAAGGCTATGGCAGTGCCAACTGGATCCTTCTGGACTTCGGAGATATCATTGTCCATATTTTCGATAACGAGAACCGTCTGTTCTATGATCTTGAAAGAATCTGGCGTGATGGAAAGAAGATTGACCTTGCTGAGTGGAGAGCCTGAAAATTCTGTGTTTTCAAATGATTCCAAAGCAGATTTAGCAGGAAGAGCGAAGTGTAGCTATGCGAAGCCTGTGGATTTTAAATGAAAAGAAAAAGGGAAGAATGTCTGAATAAAGAACAGATTTCTTCCCTTTTCTTTTTGATTTCCGATGACTTTTTAACAGCTCAAAGGCCTGTATCCTACTTAGCCATGAGAACGTTCTGTACCTCCGGCATACATATAAAAAGAGAGCAGATACAGTCCACTGATTCCTACCAGTGCGTATATGATTCTGGAAATCCAGGACATATTGCCAAAGATCATGGCTACCAGGTCGAAGGAAAAAAATCCAATCAGGCCCCAGTTTACGGCACCGATAATCGTAAGTGTAAGTGCGATACAGTCTAACACCTTATTATTCATCATTTACCTCCTTCCTTGAAGAACCAGCTTAAAAATGGATCAGAACTCTTCATATAATATGAAAAGCTCTGTTTCTAGTCTGTCCTTAACGAAGGGAGATTACACTGGAAAAATTTATTTAAAAATACGGAAAATGCCAAATACACGACCAAGAATCTGACAGTCATCTACAATAATAGGATCCATGGTATCATTTTCCGGCTGGAGACGGATGTGCCCATCTTCTTTGTAAAATGTCTTGACGGTAGCAGAATCATCGATCAGTGCAACTACGATCTCGCCGTTTCTGGCAGTATTACAGGCATTGACAAAAACCTGATCTCCGTTAAAGATCCCCGCATTGATCATGGAATCACCCTTAACATTTAATATGAAGGATTCTCCGTGGGGCACCACATCTGCTGGAATTGGGAAGTAGCTTTCGATATTCTCCTCAGCCAGAATCGGCTGTCCGGCAGCTACCTGTCCGATCACCGGAAGGCTTACCATTTCTGTACGTACCATCTGGAAATTGTCATCACAGATCTCGATCGCACGTGGTTTCGTAGGGTCTCTTCTGATATATCCATTCTTCTCAAGTGTCTCCAGATGGGAATGGACAGAAGAGGTGGATTTAAGATTCACGGCTTCACAAATCTCCCGAACTGCCGGCGGATAGCCTCTTTTTAGTATTTCTTCTTTAATATAATCCAGAATTTCCTGTTGCTTCGCAGAAATCTTACCACATGCCATGTCGGTTCCTCCCATATCAGTGACTGATGACCTGCCGGCATCAGTTCTTTCAATATTGATTCAGTAGTTGATAAATAAAGTATAACATACCTTATTTCCGAAAGCAAACATATATTCCAAATATTTGTTCGATTTTTGGGGTAAAATCTATTGACACAGGAATGTATGTTCGATATAATTCAAACATAAGGAACGAGTGTTCGGAGCATATGTTCGATATTTATAATCAGTTGATTATCCGGGAGGCAGAATCATGAACAATCAGATCAGCGAAAGAAGAATCAGAAATAATAAGAAAAAAAGATGCCGTCAGCTCAGACGACACCTTATGATCACTGTTGCAACCTTACTTTTAACCCTTGGCATTTCAGGTGCTTTTTTCAGTATCGGTTCCAGAGCCCAGGCGGCAGGAGACCGTGACATCAGTTATAAATACTATAAGAGCATTACTGTAGCCAGTGGAGATACTCTGTGGAATTATGCTGATCAGTACGCTGACAGTAAGTTCTATGATTCCCATGATGATTATATTAAAGAAGTAATGAATATCAATCATATGAAAAAAGATACCCTGACCTATGGGCAGCATGTCATTCTTCCTTATTACAGTGATGTATTTACAGAGTAGCAGACATTGCGGCTGGGACACGGTCTGCGTTGCTTCAGTCAGCCGGTTCTCACCTGTTCCAGTGACTACTTCTGGATATGATCGCTACACTTATGGCTCTCTGAGTCGCACAGCATTGGCAGCTTTCCGCTTACGCATATCAGACTGTGCTGCATAGTGTTTTCGTGTAGTATTGACATCCTTATGTCCAAGGACATCTGCTACCAGATAGATATCACCTGTTTCCTGATAGAGGGCAGTACCATAGGTACTCCGCAGTTTATGAGGGGTAATCTTTTTCAGCGTGGTTACGGTAGAAGCATATTTTTTTACCAGGTTCTCTACAGCCCTGACCGTGATCCGCCTGTTCTGGAGAGAAAGGAATAATGCATTTTCGTGACCTTCAAGTGGAATCATATGATGTCTTTTTTCCAGATAATCATGCAGTGCATCTGCCACTTCATCCCCGAAGTAAACTACAGTTTCATAACCACCTTTTCGCCTGATCTTAATTCCATTATTTTTAAAATCCACATCATTAATATCAAGCCCCACACATTCAGAAACACGGATCCCGGTTCCAAGTAGAAGAGTAAGCAGCGCCACATCACGTATGGCTGTTTTTTTATGATAGACCTGCTGGGTTTTACTCAGCTTTGTTCCATCTTCAACCTGATCAAGAAGTATAGCAACTTCATCTGCATCCAGCCGGATGATCTCTTTTTCATGCTGTTTGGGCAGTGGCACAAGAGCTGCCGGATTTGTCTGGATCAGCTCTGCACAGAAATAATAATTATAAAAGCTCTTTAATGCAGACAGCTTCCGCTTTTTTCCACGTTCATTATTGGTATATTCCTTACCATCCTTTTTATACAGGCTTAAGTAATCCATATATTCCTCAATATCTTCTTTACAGATGCTGTCCAGGATAGATAGTGGATATTCTGTAATCTCCATCTTTTGGCAGACACTGTTATTGTCATGAAGAAATTCGAAAAATACCCGGAGATCATAGGCGTAGGCAAGCCGTGTTCGTGAAGAAGTGTATTCCTGGATCCCACGGAAAAAGCTTTTACAGAAGCCTGGGAGAGTAGCAAGAACTTCTCTCATATGAGTTGTATTGATCGTATTTTGTTCATCATGGTAATTTTTGCTGTTTTCCAATGTTCATTCCTCCAGTTGTTACAACTATGTTAATATTATCATAAATAAATAAGAATCCATAGTATATTTTCAGAAATAATGGTATGATAAATCTATATGGCTTACCATGTCGAGGAAGGAACAGGATAAAATGAAACTAAAATTTGAAAAGAAATACATCTGTTTTGGGATCACTGCATTTCTTGTAATTGCAGCTTCCATCTGTTTTTATTATTTATTATTTCACTGGGATCGTTTTTCTGCCAGAATTGATTCTATTATCAAAATAGCAAGTCCTGTTCTCTATGGTATTATTCTGGCATATCTGTTAACTCCACTTGTAAATACACTGGAGCGGAAGTTTTTGATTCCGGCATTCACAAGAAAGTCAGAAATTACTCTTAAAAAGAAAAAAGGAATCCGTTTTCTTTCAGTTACGCTGACTGTTATAATCGTTATTCTCGTTATTTACGGGTTCTTTTCCATCATGATACCGAATTTGATCAGCAGTATCCGGAGCATTTCCATTGCACTTCCTGTATACGTAAATAATTTGATGAAGTTCACGGAAAAGTATTTTGAAGCCAATCCGGATATCGAGAGTCTGGTACAGCAGTTGATGACCACATATTCTGCTGAATTTAACCGTTATGTCAACAGCAATGTACTGCCTCAGATGGAATCGTTGTTACGGACAGTTTCTCTGAGCCTGATCAGTGTTCTGAAGGCTATGTGGAACCTCATCATTGGTCTGATCATTTCTATTTATGTCCTGTTTAGTAAGGAAACTTTTTCCGCACAGACAAAGAAGGTTATTTACAGCATTTTTCCTACGTCGAATGCCAATGGGCTGATCCATGATCTTCGTTTTGTCAGCGATACCTTTATTGGTTTTATCAGCGGTAAGATCGTAGATTCTATTATTATTGGTCTGTTATGTTTTATTGGAACCACACTTTTGAACATTCCCTATGCATTGCTGGTCAGTGTTATTGTCGGCGTTACCAATGTAATACCGTTTTTTGGCCCTTATCTTGGTGCCATTCCAAGTGCACTACTGGTTTTAATGATCAGCCCCATGAAGTGCCTGACATTCCTGATCTTTATTCTGATCCTGCAGCAGCTTGATGGTAATTTTATCGGTCCGAAGATCCTTGGGCAGTCAACTGGTCTGACCGGTTTCTGGGTCATTTTTTCCATTACCATTTTTGGAGGTCTGTTCGGTGTGCTTGGCATGATCATCGGTGTCCCTTTCTTTGCCGTTGTCTATGCCTTTATCAAACGTCTGGTTGAAAAAGTATTGCGTAAGCGGGAACTTTCTACGAAAACGACCGATTATATTAATCTGAATTATATTGATGAAAACAGGAATATGATCCCTAAAGATGAAAGCCTGGAGAAGCCTTTCTTTAAGTTCTCCTTTAAGAAGAAGCCGGCAGGGAATAATGACAGTGATAAGAAAGATAGTTAATGATTGAAAGATACAAAGATAAGGAAGGCGTTTATAAAAGGTTTCATGAAAAAGGACGGATGATGCCGGAGGTGTAAGCTATGTAAACAGCTGGGTGACAGAAGATGGAAATACCTGTTATCAGCAGTCATGAAATGAGCGAGAAGATGAAGGAAAAGTACTGAAAAGAAAGGCAGAAGAGGAGCAGTAATTATGAAACTGGTAATTCAGCGTGTAAAGGAAGCTTCCGTCAGTGTTGATCAGGAAGTAGTTGGTAAAATTGGTCATGGATTTATGGTGTTGCTGGGAGTCAGTCAGACCGATACAGAAGAAATTGCAGATAAGATGATCCAGAAGCTTTTAAAGCTTCGTATCTTTGAAGATGAAAATGGAAAAACAAACCTGGATATTAAATCAGTTAATGGAGAATTGTTAATTATTTCACAATTCACATTATATGCCGATTGCAAGCACGGAAACCGTCCTTCCTTTATCAATGCAGGAAAACCTGACCAGGCAAATGCTTTATATGAGTATTTCCTGTCACAGTGCAGGAAGGAAATCCCTGTTGTTGAGCACGGTATTTTCGGTGCCCATATGATGGTTTCCCTGATCAATGACGGTCCCTTTACCATAGTGCTTGATTCAGATGAAATCATCAAATAGTTCCATGAAATCAATATATAATATTGAAAGGCAGCTTATATGAAGATATTAATTGGCCTGATCGTTGTGTTTCTGGCGATTGTGTATATCTACACCTTTCTGAAGATCAGAAAGAAAAGGAAAAACAAAACACCGGATGCTGTTCAGAGCTTTCATCAGAAATATGACCACATTCTTAATAGATCTGAACCGGATAAGAATCAATCTGAATATAATAACCAGATTACCCGTTACAACAGCGCTGTAGATTATATCACCAGGGAAGATCTGGTTGATGGCAAAAACCGCTTTACAAACAAACAGCCCGTAAGATAGGTACATTAGGAACAGGATCGGCAATCACTATTCGTTAAACTTGTGTTTTGCGAATAGTTTTCTGTATCTTTCAGAATTCTTTTCTTCGACCAGATTTCCTTTGTTTTTCTTTCTTTTCCAGTTTTCTTTTTCCCTTTCCCTTTTTCCCTTTTTCCGTGTTTCTTTTTTCTTTGTGGCAGGCAGAAAAAACCTGTTGACTTCATGTACCCGTGCACTGAAAAGAAAGCCTTGCCGGGGACAGTGCCTGCCCCCGACAGGTGCAAGGCTGACCAGTGCACCCCTAAAGTAAACAGCTTTTTTCTGCCTGCCGGTTGGGCTTTTTTTCTCTGTCTTTTCGTACATTATGAATCAACACTACATATCACCCCCTTAAAAATGGCACTTAAGTGTTGCTATTGTCAAGTATAGGGATCGCGCACCCCCGACAGGAAAGGGATCGTTTCGGACGGGTGCCCCGTAACCCCATTCCTCAACGCTCCCTTTCTGTGCGGGGCAGGCGTGCGCTCACGCTTTCCACGGCCTGCCCCCTCACTACTTCCACAGTCTGCACGGTGCGTTTTCCCTTTCTGTACGAAAACTATTCCTGCTCCTGCGTCCGTTCGCCTGAAGGCTACCGTCCTTGTCTCGCAGTCGCAAAACACAATATTTCCCGAAAATGTTGCTATACATGCTGCCGCTTTACTTGCGTACCGCTTTCGCATAGCAACACTGCGCTCGTCCTTGACATTTTCCCCGTCTGCTGCTTTTTTATCCCGATTTGAGGCGTTTAAACACGTTTAAACCGTATCGTAATAAAAAAGACCGTAGCCAAGGATGAAAAATGTCTTCGTCCTCTCTGACGGTCTTTGAAACCATCCACCGGATGCTTTCTTCAGACTTTCGGGAAACACGGCTCGTTTTGCGAATAGTTTTCTGTGTCTCTTAGGCTCTTTTCTTTGCTCAGGTTTCCTTTTGATTGTCTGGATATGCAATAACAAATGGCTGACGATAAGGGTTTTGCTTTCCGGCACAGGCACCTTCCATCCACATACCAAAGAAGCGGCTGAGTGGAAATGTATAATAACCATCCTGAAAATGATCTGTGACGTCATAAGGATCTGCGAAGATCAGGACATCATCATAGGGAATATTTGATCCACAGGTATCGATTCCTATGATAACCTGCCAGTGGCCGGACCAGTCTACCCAATCTACCATAATCGGAATTCCATGGTCTATATACTGGATCACTGAACGTTCAAAGTCTTCTACGGAATTAAATTTTAAATTTGTTTCTGCATGATATTCTACATGCCAGCCGATCACATCAAAGAAATCTGCTATGTTTTCTACTGTTGTGCCGGTACCAGGTTTGCTTTCTACAAGCTGGCCAACCAGCTTTTCATGATACTTTCTGGCATGATACCAGTTTAAAACCATCAGTGCACAGGCTGCTCCGCAGGTATACTCTGTTGTCTGCTGATAAGTCTCAAAATGAGTCAGAATATGCAAAGTATTATCGCTTTTCATATTATAAAAGTCATTAAATTTATAATATCTTGAATCCGGATGATTTGTTCTTCCCTGAAAAGCAGATGCCCCCTCTTTTAACAGATAAGGAGTATATGTATCCGGGTATTGTATGGCATGCGTTTCTGGAAATTCTGGCTTTGTATTGGTATTGGCTGTGTTTTTTTCTTTTTGATCACTCATTTTTTCACTCAATAATAAAATTAACTTTACTGTTCTTTATTGTTTTTGACAGATCCTCTTTCATACAGGAAAGAAGCTTTTCAATATCTTCATATGTTTTTTCAGGAGCAAACCTGATACAGATGTCAATGCAGGCTGTCTGTCCGACATGGTGGGATCTCACACCATGAAATTCACTGTATTCCTCGTGGTATTTTGTCAATACCTGGAGTATTTTAAGCTGATCTTCTTCTGGTAATGTAACATCCATAAGTTCTTCAATGGATTCTCTTACTCTTTTTATATTACCTGTCATTAATACAACTGCGATCAGAATACCAAAGATCGGAGACAGATACCATGACAAAGGGTGATTTCTTGTTACCCATACAATCAAAAGTGCCATAAACGATGCCAGATCAAAAATCAGGTCACCAAGATAGGCCATATACTCGCCATCTGTCACGCCGCTTTCATGCTCTTTTCTGATGGTTTTCTGCTTACTGAAAAACAGAAAATTGACCACAATATCTATCAGCTTCAATAATAATACATATCCGATCAAACCACTTGGCTGTTTAATATGAAATAGCTGGTGGATTGATACGATCAGAAACATCAGAAAACCTACTGCTCCTACTGACTCACTGATCAGAGCTGTGATCGCTTCAACCTTTCCTATCCCATAATTATATTCATACCGCAGATTTTTCGTCAATTTTCTTGACATCAGCGCAACGCAGCCTGTGCTGATGAGATTTCCCAATGATTCAACAAAGTCCATCCATACGATAATAGATCTTGAAAACACGGCTGACAAAGCAATTGTTATAAATTCCGGTACTTCAACAGCAAATTTCAGAGTAGATATCTGCAGCTGTTTTTTGTAGATTTTACGCTCATTCATTTTTAGTATTCCAATCCAGCAGAAAAGCCATACCGGTTTCTGACGACAGTATGACTTTTCTGACTTCTTCTGTATTCAACTTACTGATTCTTAGCTTCAAAGTCTTCAATATATTGAACGAGGAGCTTTACCGTTCCCTCTACGCCAAGGATACTGCTGTTAATGCAGAGATCATAACTGTCAGCACGTCCCCATTTCTTGGAGGAATAATAATTGTAATAGCTCTGTCTCTGTTTATCCTTTTTAATGCACATATCCTTTGCCTTGGCAGCATCTACATTGTATTTACCCATAATTCGCTTGGTTTTGGTCTCTTCATCACCATAGATAAAAATATGGACACAATTCTTCAGATCATTTAATGCATAATCAGCACACCGTCCAACAATGACACAGGGTCCTTCACTGGCAATCTTCTTAATAGCGTCAAACTGTGCCAGGAACACCTTATGACTGATGGGCATATCTACGAAATGAGATGCGTTATAGCCAAAGGAATAAGTATCCATAACCAGATTATAAAGAAAAGAGCTGGTTGGCCGTTCATCATGATTTTCCAGCATTTCCTCACAGAAACCGCTTTCTTTTGCTGCTCTGCTGAGTAATTCCTTATCATAACATTTAATTCCAAAATACTCTGCAACCTTTTCTCCGATTTCACGTCCGGCAGAGCCAAATTGTCTTCCGATTGTAACGACTGTGTTCATACTGAACCCTCCTTTTCTTCACTGCCGGCACGGATATAATAATGCCTGCAGATATGAATGTCTGATCCATTCATATATATGATAATTCTATTATATCAAAAATTCGCAAAAAATCCAGTTCATTGTCAGAAAAATCATGTAAGGATTGTGAGTAAATGTTCAAAATATGACGGAAGCGGCGCATCTGTTTCAATATACTCTCCTGTGGATGGATGGGAAAAGCCAAGTATCTTTGCATGCAGACACTGTCCCTGCAGTTTATACTGCCTTGAAGGTGTTCCATAGATTTCATCCCCAAGAAGGGGGTGACCGATACTTGCCATATGAACACGGATCTGATGAGTTCTGCCAGTTTCCAGCACGCATTCCACGTAGGTATATTTCTCGAACTGCTGCAGTACCCGGTAGTGAGTAACAGCATCCTTTCCGCCCTCTCTCACCACTGCCATTTTCTTACGGTCTGTGGGATGACGTCCAATTCTTGTATGGATCGTTCCCTCAGTTTCCGGCAGTCTGCCGCACACAATGGCATGGTACTTTCTTACAATACTGTGTTCTTTTAACTGCTCAGCAATGGAAGCATGGGCGGCATCGTTTTTGCAGGCAATGATACTGCCTGTGGTATCCTTATCGATACGGTGTACGATTCCGGGGCGTAAAACACCGTTAATACCACTTAAATTATGACAATGATATAAAAGTGCATTGACCAGTGTACCACTGTAATGTCCGGGAGCCGGATGTACAACCATGCCTTTGGGTTTATTGACTACGATAACATCCTCATCTTCATAAAGAACATCCAGAGGAATATTCTCCGGAAGGATATCCGGTGTGATCAGGGGTGGCAGTAATATTCTTACCGCATCTTCAGTTTTGATCCGGTAATTTGCCTTTACCGGCTGTCCGCCTACGGTCACATGTGATTCCTTTAAAAGCTTTTGCAGATAAGAACGGGAAAGAGAGTCCATAAGCATGGTCAGATACTTATCGACTCTCTCCCCCTCTGATTCTTCTGAAACAATAAATTCATATTCCTTTAATTCTTCTGCCATATGTTTATTTAAGTTCCCTGAATTTTTTCTGATTAAAGCTTAAAAAATTAAAATCATTGTCTTTATATACAAACAGAACCTGAATGATCAGTATCACAGTGGCAAATGTTACATACATATCTGCCACGTTGAAAATCGGGAAATTAATGAGTACAATATAAATAAAATCTACAACATAGTCAAATCTGAGCCGGTCGATCATATTACCAATAGCGCCGGCGGCGATCATCGTCAGCAGGATATGCAGCTTTCTGTATTTTCTGTCATCCGGGGTACGGAGCAATACAAATATGATAACGCTTAAAAAGATCACTGCAATAAATACGAAAAAGATTTTCTGGTTCTGGAGCATACCAAATGCAGCACCTCTGTTTTCCAGATAGTTAAATTCAAGTACTCCATCGATGATATTAAATGCTGCCTGATTTTTCAGCTTGATCACGGCCAGGTATTTTGTATAATAATCGATCAGAACAAGTACGACGAGCATGATCAGATCCATACATAACAGTTTTATTTTCTCTTTGTTCAATGTTTTCTTCATTCTGCTGAATTCTCATCCTCCACATAAAGAATTTCTTTTACGGCATTCAGGATATCGTCATCTGTAACATTTCTGTCAATGACAGCTTTTCCAACCTTCTTAAGAAGTACAAATTTTATACTTCCGTTTTCTGCCTTTTTATCTGATTTTGTCAGAGCGAGAATTTCCGCAGGATCAATATCTTCTACTGTGATGGGAAGATTAAATGGCACAAACATGTCCCGGATCTCATAATATTCCTCCATGGAAAGCCATTCATGCTTCCAGGAGATATAAGCAGCTGCCACGCAGCCAAGAGCAACACATTCTCCATGTGTCATATTGAAATTCTTTGCTTTCTCAATGGCATGACCGATCGTATGTCCGAAGTTTAAAAGAGCCCTGTCTCCTTTTTCAGTAGGATCCTTCTCCACTACAAGCTTTTTGATCAGGCAGCTCTTCTGTACCATTTCCAGCATGGTTTCAGGATCTCTTTCATGGATCTCGTACATTTTGTCAAGAAGCCATTCATAAAAATTGCTGTCCTTGATCAGTCCATGCTTCATCACTTCTGCAAATCCGCCATAAAACTGTCTGTCGTCCAGTGTACCGAGCACAGATACATTCATATAGACCAGCTTCGGCATATAAAATGCGCCGACCATATTCTTGTATCCTTCAAAATCAACACCTGTTTTGCCGCCAATACTTGAATCGCACTGTGCCAGCAGGGTTGTGGGAATCTGGATAAAATCCACCCCCCTCAGATAGGTTGATGCTGCGTATCCTGTGATATCACCGGTCACACCACCGCCAAGTGCGATCAGCAGATCTTTGCGGTTAAACTTTTCTTCGATCAGGAACCGATAAATATCCCTGACAGTATCCAGTGTTTTATTTTCTTCCCCCGCTGGAAAAGCATACAGAACTGCTTTCAGGCAGAATGGAGTGATCTTGTCTAAAAGTTCAGTACCATAAAGGGATTCTACATGGGAATCCGTAATGATACATACCTTGCGGTCTTTCGAATCCAGTTTCAGAAGTTCATCAGGAAACTCCTCAAAGGAATCTGTGAACAGAATATCGTAGCATGGTTTTTGGTCATAATTGATCGTCATTCGTTCAGACATCGTTATTCTCCTTTAGTAACAGTAGTAAAAAAGCTTCCCGGCATCACCAGGAAGCTTGCTTTTATAATCCATTATTGATCGGTACATCAAAGGAACCTGATAAGATTTCCTGAAAATCACCGGAAATATCTACAATAGCCGGTGTTATGATGAATATATAATGAGATATCTTCTGCAGATTTCCACTGATTGCAAAACAGGATCCTGAAGTAAAATCAATGATACGCTGTGCAATATCTACATCAAGACCTTCCAGGTTCAGAACAACTGTCCGGTTTGCCAGGAGTGTTTCTGTAATCTCTCTTGCATCTTCAATGGATGTCGGCTTGATCACACACACTTCCATGCCATTACCGGTCTTCTTATTCTGACGCATGGGTGTTACCTTTGGCGTCACCTTCTTTGGTGCAGGCTTCTCATCTTCTATTTCTGCATTACTTTCTTTTGTAATAGAAGGAAGTTTCTTTGGTTTGGACTCTACTGGTTCCTCATCATAATAGTCATCATCATAGTAATCATCATCGTCATCGTTCAGTTTCATCGCATTGAGGAATTTATCCATTACTCCCATTTTAAGCACCCCTTTTTATACTGCATAATGCCTTTCACCAAAGATGCCTGTACCAACACGTACATATGTGGCACCTTCTTCTATGGCAACAGCGTAGTCTCCTGTCATGCCCATTGACAAAACATTCATATTAACATTATCAATGTTTTTGGCTGCAATGTCAACAGATAATTGCTTTAAATCAGCAAAATATTGACGATTTTTTTCTTCATCATCTACATATGGTGCTATTGTCATAAGACCACATATTTTTATCCCATCAAGTAATGCAATCTCGCGGATCAACGGTTCAGCCTCTTCCATGCTTACACCGAACTTGGATTCTTCCCCTGCTACATTCACTTCGATCAGGATGGAAACGGTAACCTGTTTCTTCTGGGCTTCTTTGCTGATTTCCCTTGCAAGCTTAATGGAATCTACACTGTGGATCATGGTTACCTTATCAACGATATACTTCACCTTATTGGTCTGCAGATGTCCGATCATATGCCAGTGGATATCCTTTGGCATTACTTCGTATTTATCAACAAGCTCCTGCACCTTATTTTCTCCAAACTCACGGCAGCCTTCCTGATAAGCTTCCATCAGATCCGGAACCGGTTTGGTCTTACTGACAGCGATCAGTGTGACTTCCTTCTCGTCCCGTCCTGCTTTCAGACAGGATTTCTGTATTCTTTCCTTTACGTATTTCAGATTTTCTGCAATCATTCCTGACACTTCCTATTCATTAATAATTTCATTATCTTCTACTGCCGTGGCATCCAGTGCGATATAATCATATACGCTGAGACCATACTGTGTATTGGACTTTACAATGGCGTATTCTTCGTTCTGATATAAAATGTCGATCTGCTTGAAATCGGCGTAGCCCTTGTTGATATTATAAACGCCCATCAGACTGCCCTTTTTGCTGACAGCATATTTTTCTGTAGAATCCGGTTTGATCAGATAATCGCCGCTTCTTAAGGTGCTGTCATCCAGATAGTATTCTGTATCTGTGGCATTATAGATTGTTGTTTCAACAAACTCAGTCGTTGCGGTACCTTCTTCTGTATAGCTTTCCCGCATGACTCCATCACGGCCGTATTCACCACCCTGGATCACATATTCACTCGGAACAATGAAGAAGTCCTTCTGGATAATGGAGGAAACCGGGATCTTCAATCCCTTTTCATCTTCTGTGATCAGCTCGATTTCTATAAAACGGTCTGTACAGAAGGTAACCATGGAATTGGTAAAGGTAAGGGATACAAAGGTATCTCCATCAGGATTGGTGTAGCTCTTTACCTCAGCCCAGGAAGTGTCCTGATTTTTCAGGAATCTGACCTTTACATATTCAAGCTCAAGAAGTTCCTGTGCCTTTGCATCATCTACCTGGATCACAATGGACCAGTCCTCATCTTCCGACAGCTTGTAAACCGGATCACCGCGGGCAATCAGATCATTACTGATGAGCTGTGTCTTTTCATATTCTTTGTTATCAAATAAATCCTTGGTAAAGTCCTCAAGCTTCAGATCTTCATAACCATCTACAGAATAAATGACAATCCCGGTATCCGGTGCATTGCAGAAGGAAACGAGACTTGTCGCTCCGGCATTGATTTTATCGATATTTTTCAGGATATTGGCATTTGCCAGTTTTAACACAGTTCCTTTGACATCATATTTGAATTCATATACAGACGAAAAATTTGTCGTATCAAATCCTGAAACAAAACCAAGGATTTCTGATTTAAGTTCTGCCAGATCTTTGTCAGACAGCGTAGTTTCTCCACTGTTCTCGGCAGATACATAATCGGAAAGCTTGCCGGATTCATCCAGCGTATAAACAAGGTTTCCCACACCTACACGCTCGCCTTCCCTGGCATAATAATTAATGTACCCTGCCTGGTCTGCGGTAACGATCTTTTCATTCCGCACAGCAATACCCTGATAAATATTATTGGCCGAAAGAGACCCTTCCTTTACTTCATAAGGAACTACATGCTTGGCTGTGAAGTATCCGAACACACAGATAATAATATAGATCAGAATAACAGCAAAAATGACCATTCCAATATTGATATTCAGAGGTTTTCTGTATTTTACCACATTGTTCTGGGATGCACTCAATGGTCAGACTCCAATCTTTTCCTTTTCAGAACAAGAACCCCAGATATTTTCCGGGGTTCCTGCTGTTACCTTTTCTACTACTGATTATAATGAAACGATGATTTTTTCTTTCAGTGAAGCAGGAAGTTCCGCTTCGTCACGGGAAACACTAAGTACAAAATCAATACCGAATTTTTCTCCGATATCATCGAGTTTTTTGATAATAGGCTCGATTTCAGCATCTTCTGCACATGCAATCTTCAGGAAGCTGTCAAAATACATCTGCTGCAGATC
>CACXDC010000128.1 GCA_902766365.1 uncultured Lachnospiraceae bacterium
CCGGCATTACCGCCAGAAATTTGAGGAACTCTGGCAGTGCGACTGGAATACCATCAAAGAATTTTCCAATACCTACTACTCCGTCATCCAGGATTCCTTTCCTCAATATATAGAAGAGATGAAAGGTATATCAGACGGAAGTGGTTTTCCTTTTGCTGATATCCTTGCCATTAACTGTCACTATGAACTTGCCAGGAAAGGCAATCTCGTAGAACACAGCTGCAGTGTCATCGGTGTTGATTCCAGCCGAAGTGACAATGGCCATGCCTATCTTGCCGAAAACTGGGATTACAGTATTCCCCAGCGGAATAACTCTGTCATTCTCCACATCACTCTGTCGGAAAATCTGAAGCTCTGCATGTTGACAGAAGGCGGAATCATTGGCAGAATGGGATTTAACAACTATGGAATCGGTTATTGCGGCAATACCATGAAAAATGATTTTGTAGGTGCCAAACTGCCTTTACATATGATAAAGCGTGGTATTCTTGAACAGTCCTCCCTGCAGAATGTATGTACCTTTGTAAATCAGTATGCTGCTGGCAGCTCCTATAATCTTATGGTAGAAACAGCCGCAGACGGGGGAGTGGATTTTGAAGTGGACTATGCGCAAGTTTCAGCTTTACAGCCTGACCAGGGACTGCTTCTGCACACAAACCACTTTCTTTCCGAGCACCTACTTTCCAAGCCTGCTTATGTAAAATATCAGAAAACGGAATCCGTGGAGCGGTATCAGGGGTTACGGGATGCCCTTTTCTCACTTCCGAAAATCAGCTTTCAGGATATCAAAGCCACGCTTTCCTCTCATTCCTCCGACAGAATGAGCATCTGTGTCCACGAAGATCCTTCTCTTCCTCTGGAAAAACAGTGGGCAACCATATGGTCAATGATCATTGATCTTTCAGAGCTGAAAATGTATGTATGCAAGGGAAATCCCTGCCAGAACTCCTATAATGAGATTACGCTTGATTAACTTTTATTTCAGATTAAGGACATGCTTTTATGAATAAAAAAACACTGGTTGTTATGGAGAAAATCCTGCTTACCAAACAAATATCTCTTTCTCAGCTTACAGAAGATACTTCTTTTACCAGAAGACAGATTCTCTATCAGATTGATCTGATCAATGATCTGCTGAAAAACTCTGCCCATCTGGCAAAGGAACAGCTTCTGCAACCCCATACAGCGCCTTCCACGGAGGCGCTTTCTGCTTTGGAGCAGATTTATATCCTGCATAATGAAGAATATATTTTCAACCAGGAGGAACGGGAATTCTATATTTTCCTTTCCATATTGAGCAACCGGGATTATCTTACCATTTATCATCTGACAGATGAGCTTTCTGTTGGAAAAACTACGATTGCTTCCGATATAAAGCTTCTGAAGGAAACTCTGGAACCTTACCATATTTCTGTAGAAAGCAACCGTACTACCGGTTATATTCTGCAGGGCAATGCGGTTTCCATCCTTGATTATCTGCTGTCCCAGATCGGTCATGTCAATGCACAGGTTATTACTGTTTTCTGTCATTATCATGCCCTCTGTGACCTTCAGAATTACAGTGATCTGATCAGGCAGCTTTCCGTCTCCCAGAATATGGTGTTTGTAGAGAACCGGCTGGAAAAATTTGTATACTTTCTTGCTATTCTGTTAGTCAATACAGATCTGCTTGATCAGTTGAATTTTACACTGCCGGATGCTCTTCTATGCCTGCTGCCTGATCTGAATGAATACCGTTTTGCCATCGAACTGTTTGATACTATTGGCATTGTCCTTACCCCTGAAAATCTGGTTTACATCACGGCTGTACTGATCGGGATTTCCACCTCCGATATTCAGATAGATACCCCTGACAGAGAATATATTCTCAGTCTCCTTGAACAGATCATGTTGCGTTTTCAGGCACTGAGCGGTTTGGAATATACTGAATATGACAAAGCTGTCACTCAGTTATATTCACATTTTCGCCCTGCAGTATACCGTTGCATCTTCCATCTGCCCGCAGCCAATCCTCTGACTGACCGGATTCTGGAAGAGTATGGCCCTACTGCAAAGTTGATCCGTGAAACGTTAAAGCCTCTGCAGTACATTCTGAATGCTCCATTTTCAGAAGAGGAAATTGCCTATCTGACGATTCATTTCACCAGCCTCAGTACCAGACGCACTTATGGTCAGCCCTGTCAGAAACGATGCGTAATTATCTGTAATGCCGGAACCGGATTTTCGGCACTGCTCAGGAAACAGTTATCAGATCTCTTTCCTGAATTTATTTTCTATACCTCCAGTTATGCCCTTCTTTCTGAGAAATGGAAGCAGGCTCCTTTCGATGCTGTTTTTTCCACTTCACTGAAATTTAAGCTGGCACAGTTTCATGTACCTGTATTTTACCTGCCGTCACTGCTCACCCCACAGGATAAATACCTCCTTTCTCAGGAGGTCTATCAGACATTTATTCCTGTTTCTGGCAAACCAATGCCGGCCATCCATGATCTGATCGCAATTATCAACAGTTATGCACAGATTTCTTCCGAAAGCCGGCTACGAAATGATCTGATCCAGTATTTTTCTGCCAATCATACTTCACCAAAGGCCTCCCAGGTACATTCGCTTACCAGTATGCTGAGTCCGGAACTGATTCAGACAAATCTTACAGCCACTGATGCCAGGACTGCCATTTTGTTATCCATACAGCCGCTTCTCGATTTTGGCTACATATTGCCAGAATATGTAGAAGCCGTTCTGGAAAATGTAGACAAAAACGACCACCACACCGTCATCATGCAGTCAGTCGCCCTTCCTCATGCCGCCCCGGATAAAGGAGTCCTTTTCCCCGGCATTACCATCAGTATTTTAAAGGAAGCGGTTCCCTTTGGCGCTTCCTCCTATGATCCTGTAAAGTACATTTTCTGCCTCTGCGCCACAGACTATGATTCTCACATTGACGTCATGGCAAAAATGCTGGATCTTCTGGAAAGTCAGGAATTCTATCATATTCTTGACTCTCAGGATTCTACTGCGATCTACAGTTATATACAGCAGAATACTTAATTCACTCTCCTTTCAAAGACCAGGTATAGTAGAACTGGATCAGCCCGATCCGGTTCTGTGTACCTGTTTTTTCATTTAAGGATGCGATATGCCGGTACAGCATGGCACGGGAAATATAGATCTTCTCTGCCAGCTCCTGGATCCCCTCGTCCGAAGTAAGTAGTGCTTCCATGACTTCTGTCTCCCGTTCTGTCAGCCCAAACGCTTCTGCAAAATGCTGCAGCTTATCTGAATCATCCCTGCTCTTTTCCTGATCCGGTTCCTCTGTTTCCTTTACTGCATTTGCAGAATAAAGATACAGGCTGATCCCCACAAGAATAAACAGTACTATTGTTACAATATAAATCAGCAGGCTGCTTCCGCTCTTTACCAGAGAAAGAGAAACCGCACTGACACACACAGCACTGAAATTGTTCACCGCACGCCCAAGTCCCGCAAACAGTCTCTGTTCCTTCATATAGAATGACAGTTCCAGAAAACTGACCACAAAATACACAGCAAAGAACCCTGCCGAAAGATAAAATACGATCAGTCCAACCAGGAACGGTCCTCCCGACTGGATCAGCAGGATGCAGATCGTAGAAAGCAGCATCACACAGTACATGATCATTTCCCGCACCTGATTGTTCTTCCAGTCAAATAAAAATCCTGCACACAGACCGCTGCACATCAGAAGAAGCCTTGGCCAGCTTCCGATATTCCCTTCACCGGCTGCATGCACCAGTGTCACTTCATTATCCAGCGTGGAAAAGATACAGGTCATCAGTGCTACACTTAAAATCAGAAAAATGGCTGCCTGTGCAGAGTTCTTCATATGGTCACCGACGATATTGCCAGCTTTATTCTGTTCCGCATGAACCTTCTCTTTGATTTCCTTCGCCAGATAATCATTCCCCATTGCATTGCCATCTTCGGTTTGCATATTATATGTTATCCCCGGCCGCATTTTTGCCATCAGAAATTCAGAAACCAGAATTGCCCCGATCAGCACCGCTGCCTGTATGTAATTATTGCGGATCAGATTATTATTAATAAACTGCAGCACAATTCCCAGGGCATAAGCAATACCTGCTATTCTGCCAAATCCCTGCGCATTTCCAAGCACCTCCGCTACCATATAGTAAACTTTGCTTCCAAGAAGTCCAAGCATCACAAACAGAATGCACCCGGCTGTCAGCAGTCCCAGATAGCTCCGACTTTGCAGAATCATCAAAAAGCTTCCCATACAGATCAAAAGAAATACAATACTCTCTGTCCTGCGAAATCTTTCCTGAATCAGTCTGTCTGCCAGCGGAAATAATAAAAAACCGATCACACTGATTCCCAGTACATAATTCTGGGAAAGCACTGTCTTTTCCGCATCTGCCTGTGCCGCTGCCACATCTACAAATACATATTCTGTTCCAAGAAATATCAAGTTAAATAATGCTAATAAAAGGATGATCTGGGTTCTGTTTCCGGATCGGAAATTTTCAGCCATAATGATCGCTCCGTCTTTATAGATAGGTTTATTATATACAAAGATATTTCAAAGGAAAAGAATTTTCCAGTCTTTTTCCATCTGTAAGATCATTGCCCTGTTGGCGTAATCCCTAAACTGAACTTTTCTTGCATTTTGCTGATTTGTGTGTTATCTTGAAATAGAGGAAAAGTCAGAGAAGCGGCCTATCCTCTATAATTGTGCTAAGTATTACAACTCGGCCGTCAACTACAGCGAATAGTTGGCGGCTATTTTCTGCCCTTAAAGATCGCATAACACAACCCAATAAGGGTAACAATGAACATACTGAACTCTATAAGCTCTGAATATGTAACCATTGGCATCGCCCTCCTTTCTTTCGTCTGGAGGGATTAGCCCCTCCATAATAGAGGGTGGCCGCCTTTGCTCTCTGACATTCCTTAATTGGCATTATATCAGACATATTTTAGTCTGTAAACCGTAATAAAATTATAATTTTATCACTGAACCAGTAACAAATCAGAAACAAAAAGTAAAAATTCCCGCAAAAAACAGTGCAGTTTTTAGCTTACCGCACTGTTTTTTATCTAAAACCCCTTTTATCCTTTAATTCAGTTCTGTTACAGTCAGTCCAAGTTTTTCTGCTACTCCGAAATAGCCATACATGATATCTTCATCATTCAATACTGCTGTATAATCTGTTCCTGCCGGGAATGTGATCTGATAATTCTTTCCCTTATAAGTAAATCTGACTGTTACCGCTACATCCGGTCTTTCTGCCATCTTTTTCAGCACATAGTCACTGATCGTATGCCATGACCCGGCATCATACTCTACTGTACCATTCGCCGGCGCATCCTTTATGTTTCCAAACATATTTTTCACATAAAACTGACTGCCGGGAATCACCTGTGACTGCTCCACCAGTCCACAGCTGCAGCGGTATTCTTCCAGCCCATCCACACCGACTGATGGTTCTGTGACGGTTACCCAGTTGAAAGAATGGGTGTGCACAGGGGCATCTGAACTGTTTTTCTTTGATTCCGTTACATCCTTGCTGATAGCACCAGACTGTCCATTACCAACGATCAGGTCATAGGTCATCTCATACACCTGATATTCATGAACATCCAATGTCTTGATCAGCGTTCCTGTTGCATTCGGATTACTAGAAAAATAATCGTTTACCTTATCGACATCATATGCTTCAAAAACGGCATTACCGTCTACATCTGTCAGTTTATAAAAATTCGCACTTTCAAAATGATCAAATATACATGAACCATGAGTATTGGCTTTCGTAATCGATCCCTTTGATATAAATTGACTTTCAATTTCTGTGTTATATTGATCAATCTGACTTTGTACATCAGATACGCTTCCTTTTATGAAGCCGCTCTCCTTCTCTACTTTTTGAGAAGTTGTACTACCGTCTTTATCCCATATGGTAACATTAGCCGTAATCTTGACATTTGTGTGATACGTATGATTATAACCTCTCTTTATCGTCACACCAGATGGACAATTTATATTTTCTTCTGTACCCTCATCAGCGAATATTGTCACAGGTGCAGATACGACAGACAGTATCAGGCAACTTGTGATCAGAATAGGTAACCATATTAATCTTTTTATTTTTCTTTTCTTATTCTCCACGACAACAAACCTCCAATTTCATATTTCGTATGTTCTTTTATCTCACAGAAGGTCTGATCTTCCAAGTTGACATTTGTCTCATTTCAATATATCTGCGAAAAAAGCAGTGGAAAATCAGGCTTTCCTGACTTTACACTGCTTTTCCTGCATCTAAATGGCTGCTCAATATTTTTCATACGCCAGCCGTTCTGTCCCGTCTTCTATATGTATGATCCCACAGTATTCAAAACCGGCCTTTTGAAGAACATGCTGTGTTGTAAGATTGTCCTTATGGGTATCTGCCCGAAGATGTCTCTCTTTCTTCCCACACCATTCAAAGACAAAGGCTCCTACTCCTTTTACTGTTCCATCGGATGCCATTCGGTGAATCGTTGCATATGGAGTATCGCTTTTCCAGCTTCCCTTCTCTATCACCTCATAAGTCTTATCTTCACCCGGTATCAGACTGAAGGCTGCCACAATCCGTCCTTCTTCCTCGACCACATAACATACTCCTGTCTCAATCTCCTTCAGGATCAGCGTCTCCGATGGATACCCTTTTTCCCACTGGGTCGGATTTCCATGTGTTCTCTGATACTCTCTGCCAATATCAAAAATCTCCCTCAATCTGCCAACATCCTGTTTTTCTGCCATCCTGATCTTCATTTTCTGTACTCCTTCCTTCTCATAACATCTTCTGTTCTGCTCAGTCCTGCTCTGTATTCCTGTCATGTGCAAAATCATACAGCTCCTGTATCTTCTCCGGCAGCTTATCCGGTATCATCTTGTTTATGCCATCCTCATTGCCATCCTTCATAGCCTGCTCATAATACCAGCATTTGAATTCGATCATGGCAAGCGTCTTTTTCATTGCCATGATCTCCTGCTCTACGATTTCTTTTCTCTTCTGGAAAAGCTCCCGGCGTTTCCCATAGGTACAGCTGCCCTCCTGGCACCACTGCATGAACTGCCGGATATCCCTGATCTCCAGACCGGAACCTTTCAGGCACGCAATTAACCGCAGCGTCTCCAGTTCCTTCTCTGAAAACTTCCTGATACCGGAGCTGCGCTGGATCTCTGGAAACAGTCCTTCTTTATCATAGTACCGAATCGTGGAAACCGGCAGTCCAAACATCTCTGAAACCTGTCCTATCGTATACATAAAATTCCTCCCTGCCCTGCAGTCAGCATTGAAAATTAAATCAATTCATAATATGCCGATCTTCCATTTCCAATAAGCTTAATTCTACCTTTATCAGATAATTTTTTTAATAAACGATAAGCCTGCGATGGTGTGACATTTAACAACTCTACAACATTATCTCTCGTAATCTTCCCGTTTTGTTTCTGTATTAATTCCATAATCCACGCTTCATATTTCACTGCATCAATTCCGTTCTGACGAACATATCCTACAATATTACCCTGTTCTTTATATACCTTGGAACTAAGTATATAAAAGCGTGCCTTACTATTACCACTGGCTTCCACCAAACCGGCCTCAACCAGTTTCTCAACAACTGCTTTAGCTCGTATTTCTCCAATATTAGTTACTTCTTCTATTTCTCCAATTGTTAATCTCCGTCGACTTTGCAGCGCCGAGAGAATTAATAATGAGTTAATAGGCAATGACCTGCCCAGGCGATTCTCTTCATTGGAAATCATCTTCGTGAATGCCAAATCTGGCTCTGCTCTCTGAATAAACAACTTTACACATGTAGATGTTGTTTCTGAATAATCTGGTAAAGGTCTGCCAAACACAATCGACCCTTCAAAAATTCTATCTATCCCTCTGCCTGTTTTTTCAGCAAGACCTATTCTTTTGAGTGCATCTGCTAATGCCGGATTACGCCCATGGGGTTCCACTGTCAGTAAGTTTTTCAGATTTACACCCTCAATAAAACCTCCCGGGCTGCTAATGGTTAATCCCTCATCTTCAACAGCAACTCTCACAGCCTGAATTACAGTATAGTCTCTATGGCAAAAAGCATTTACCAGGCCTTCACGATATGCAGCCTCCGAGAACTCCGGTATTGGCACTCTAAACAGACCATACTCCATTTCTCTTTCCGGATTCCATGCTTTCATATATTCTTCAAACATTTCAAAAGCTGCAAGCAAAGGCTTTGATGTCTGCTCGTTTTTTCTGACTTTTGTTCCTTCAAGAACCTGAAATACGGCTTTTGCTGTAGGTAATAATTCCGCAATTCTCTCCTCTTTTCCCAACAATAACATTCCTGTAACTGTTGGATGCAGAACACCGGCTTCTTCCTTTACAAGTTGTAATGCCTTATCAAGTTCTTCATCTGTAAGTTCTAATAAAGTTTTATCACCTTTACGATATTTGATAATATTGCGCAGTCTCTCTCTTTCATTTCCATCCAGATCGTCCATAGTTGCACCCATAAGAATTTGCGCTGAGTAATCGAGCTGACTGAGACTGGACAATCTTCCTGGAATCTCATAGGGATACATAGGAACATTTTCCGGACTTCCATCAGGTTTCAAACGTCTTCTCAGTATCTTTCCATCCGATGTCGCAATAATTGTCCTGCTCATTGGAATTTGTATCTGCAGGACCTCTGCTCCTTCTTCTTCGATAATTTCAGCACGTACCGATAACGAAGGTACTGTTTTATTCGCAATCAGGGCCATTGCTCCATTCGGATCCCTGTGTTTTCTGTGCACGCCTGTTATATCACCATTATCTTCGACTCCAAGATACAATACTCCCCCTTCAGTATTCGCCATACCAACAATTTCTGACACAAGTTCTTTCTCATCAAGGCAGTCAATATCACTTTTAAATTCTATTGTAAGCGTTTCATTCTTAGGTATTATCCTCATCATCTATACCTCCAATGACAATCTTATCACTTCTCGTGTGTTTTTACAATGTAATAAACGCACGCGTGTGTTTCTGCGTGCGTTTATTCTAATGCAACTTCTTTATCCTCTTTTCCATTTCAATAGTCTCCATAAACCCACACTGTCCGCCAGGATCCATCCGATCGGGATTGCCCACCAGATGCCAAGCACTCCGATCTGCGGCACTGATGAAAGTGTATAGGCAAGCACCACTCTGGTTCCAAGGGAAATCACAGTAAGTACCAGCGACATGACCGGCTTCTCCACGCCCCTGAAAAATCCATAGAATAGAAACAGGATCCCGATCCCACAGTAAAAAGCGCCCTCGATCCGCAGGTACTGTGCACCGATCTGAATGATCTGCGTCTCTGTGCTGTCTACAAAAATCCTCATGAGAAGCGGTGCAAATGCAAAGATCAGACCGGAAATGACGATACAGAACCCGGCCGAAAGACCTGCTGCCTTCTTCATTCCTTCCAGCACACGATCTTTTCTCCCCGCTCCATGATTCTGCGATACAAAGAGGGAAAAAGCATTGCCAAATTCCTGTGCCGGCATATAGGCAAGGGTATCGATCTTCACCGCTGCCGCAAAGGCTGCCATCACAGCCATGCCAAAGCTGTTGACCAGTCCCTGTATCATCAGTATCCCAAAATTCATGACAGACTGCTGGATGCAGGCTGCAAAAGAATTGTGTAACACTTCTTTGAAAAGGCTCCCGTCCCTGCTTCCTTTGAAAATGCTGTGCGCTTCCGGCACCTTTTTCAGGGTATACAGTGCAATTCCCACTCCGGATATGATCTGTGACACTACCGTAGCAAATGCCGCTCCAGAAACACCCATCTGAAACACGATCACACACAGAAGATCCAGTATGATATTCAGTCCGGCTGAAATACACAGAAACCACAGCGGCACCACAGAATTTCCGAGTGCCCTCAGCAAAAAGGCAAAGTAATTATACAGGAAAATAAACACGATCCCGAAAAAGATCACAAAAACATATTTCCGCATCAGATCATATACATCTGCCGGTACCTGCAGTATTCTCAGGATCGGATCCAGGAACAGAAACACCAGACCGTTGATGACCAGTGTGACAAACGCTATCATCCCAAAGGAAGTTCCGATACTGCCCCTCAGGCCTTCTTCCTCTTTTTTTCCAAAATAAACAGAAAATACCGCACCGCTTCCCATACAGAGTCCGATGATAATGGAATTCAGAAACGTCATCAGCGTATAGGCAGAGCCTACTGCCGCCAGCGCACGGGCTCCCAGAAATCTGCCTACGATCAGGGTATCTGCTATGTTATAACACTGCTGCAACAGATTTCCCAAAATCATTGGGCCTGCAAATAACAATATGGTTTTGGTGATCGCACCTTCTGACAGGTCCTTTTTCATATCTGCCCTTAAAAGGCCTATCGTTCCTTCATCCGCAGGATCCGCTGATTTGCAGAACCACGGAATGCCAGACTGATATCCTTCTTTTCCTCTACAAATTCTCCATCTACCAGCACATCCAGAAGGGACAGCATTTCCTCTGTACATTCACAGTGTGCACGGCTCTCTCCCTGAAGCTCATCCAGGGTATATCCGGAATAACACCAGATATTTTTATCCGGGAGCTGCTCTCTGACCCGTTTCAAAAAAGGTACAAGCGCCCTCTGGTTTGCCGGTTCAAAGGGTTCCCCGCCAAGCAGCGTCAGCCCTGCAATATAGGAGGGTTCAAGGCTTTTCATGATCTCATCCTCTACCTCTCTGGTAAATGGCTTTCCATAATTAAAATCCCATGTTTCCTCATTAAAGCACCCTTTACAGTGATGCGTACATCCGGAAACGAACAGAGAGGTGCGTACGCCCTCTCCGTCTGCAATATCGTTATATTTAATATTTGCGTAGTTCATTATAAATGCAGTACCCTCTCTCTGATCTCCTGCGTTCTTCCCTGATTCCAGAACTGTGTACCGATATAACCGCAGGTACGTCTTGCCACATTTAAGGTATTCTGGTTACGGTTGCCGCACTTCGGGCATTCCCATACCAGCTTGCCGTCATCCTCCACGATCTGGATCTCGCCGTTATAGCCGCATTCCTGGCAGTAATCACTCTTCGTATTCAGCTCTGCATACATGATATTGTCATAAATAAATTCCATGATACTGAGCACCGCCGGGATATTATCCTGCATATTGGGAACCTCTACATAGCTGATCGCCCCGCCTGTGGAAAGAGCCTGGAAATCTGACTCAAACTTCAGCTTGGAAAAAGCGTCGATCGGTTCTGTTACATGCACATGATAGCTGTTTGTGATATACCCCTTATCCGTTACCCCTTCGATAATACCAAATCTTCTCTGCAGGCATTTGGCAAACTTGTAGGTCGTACTCTCGATCGGTGAACCATAGATACTGAATGCGATATTAGTTTCATCCTTCCACTTCTCGCATGCCTTATTCATATATTTCATGACATCCAGTGCAAAAGGCTTTGCCTCCGGATCGGTATGTGACTTGCCTGTCATATATCTGACACATTCACAGAGTCCTGCATAGCCAAGGGAAATGGTAGAATATCCGCCATACAGCAGCTTATCGATCGTCTCTCCCTTTTTCAGCCTTGCCAGTGCTCCATACTGCCACAGAATCGGCGCTGCATCGGAAAGTGTTCCTTTCAGACGATTATGTCTGTACATCAGAGCTTTATAGCAGAGCTCCAGTCTCTCATCAAAGATCTTCCAGAACTTATCCATATCTCTGTGCGAAGAAAGTGCCACATCAACCAGGTTGATCGTTACGACACCCTGATTGAAGCGTCCGTAAAACTTGTAATTTCCATTCTCATCCTTCCAGGGATTCAGGGCGCTCCGGCATCCCATAACGGGGAAGCAGTTTCCTTCTTTGAGCTGCTTCATGATCTTCTCGGAAATATAATCAGGCACCAGTCTCTTGGCGGTGCATCTTGCTGCCAGCTCTGTCAGATAAAAATAAGGATCTCCCTCATGGATATTATCATCCTCAAGCACGTAGATCAGCTTGGGGAAAGCCGGTGTGATATAGGTTCCACTTTCATTCTTGACACCCTGGATCCTCTGGTTCAGCATCTCCTCAATGACAAGTGCAAGATCCTTTTTCTCCTGTTCACTCTTTGCTTCATTCAGATACATGAATACGGAAAGGAACGGTGCCTGCCCATTGGTCGTCATCAGGGTGATCACCTGATACTGGATCGTCTGCACACCCTTTTCGATCTCTTTACGAAGTCTTCTTTCCACAACCTTGTCAATGACTTCATCTGACGGCGTATCTCCCATCAGTTCTGCATCTTCCAGTACTTCCCTGCGGATCTTTTCCCTGGATACCTGCACAAAGGGAACCAGATGTGTCAGGGAAATGCTCTGGCCGCCGTACTGGTTACTTGCTACCTGTGCAATGATCTGCATGGCAATATTGCAGGCTGTGGAAAAGCTGTGCGGCTTATCTATATAAGTCTCGCTGATCACTGTACCGTTCTGCAGCATATCCTCCAGATTGACCAGATCGCAGTTATGCATATGCTGCGCAAAATAATCTGCATCATGGAAATGGATCAGTCCCTCCTGATCAGCTTTCACGATCTCCTGCGGCAGAAGCAGTCTTCTTGTCAGATCCTTGCTGACCTCTCCTGCCATATAATCACGCTGTACACTGTTGATGATCGGATCCTTGTTGGAATTTTCCTGCAGAACCTCTTCATTGTTACACTCGATCAGAGACAGTATCCTGTCATCTGTTGTATTACTCTTTCTTACAAGGGAACGGGTATAACGATACTTAACATAGCACCTTGCCACATTAAATGCGCCCTGTGCCATGATCTGATTCTCTACCATATCTTGCATTTCCTCTACGGAAATAGCACGATTCATCTTGCTGCATTTGAAATTAATATAATCTGCGATCTCCTCGATCTGCTCCTCCGTGAGCTCTTCTCTGATCGCTGCCTTGTTCGCTTTGGCAACTGCAGCCACAATTTTTCTGATGTCAAAGTCTACCTCTGACCCGTTTCTTTTGATTACCTTCATGGAACCCCTCCTTGTACTGTAGAACTGCCCGCCGCTGACAGATGCCTTCTCTGTGCATCTTCACACTTACGGGACAATTCTGAAAAAACCGCACACCCCTGCTGGCGATGTACGGTTTTTATTATAGTACAATATATAGTATTGTACAAGGTACAAATATCAAAATATTGTTATTATAAGTAGCATTTACATTTTTAACGGTTTTACGGTCCCTTTACGATATTCTGCAGCCAGACATCACTGCGGATCATAAAATAACCGATGGTATCCTTAATGATTTCCGTAAATGATACAAGGAAGAACACCATTTCTATCGTGAGTCCTGTGTGCTTGGCAAGTATTGTAGCAAACGGGATTACGATCACCCAGGTATAGACACTGTCAAACAGAAAGGTGATCCCTGTCTTACCGCCAGACCGCAGTGTAAAATAGGACGCATGGGAAAAGGCACACAGCGGCATTGCCAGCGCCGAGATCATGATGAAACGGGTAGCCAGTTCCTTGATACTGTCCTCTGTCTTGTAGATCATGGGGAAGAAACGTCCCAAAAGTATCATGATCAGAGATACCCCCATACAGCAGACCACGCTGAAAAATATCATCTTATTGTCTTTGTCCTTGGCTTCCTCCAGCCGTCCCGCTCCAAGAAGCTGTCCGACTACGATGGAAATACAGCCTCCAAGCTGCAGATATACAATATTAAACAGGTTGCTGATGGTAGAGGAAATATTCTGTGCCGCTACTACTTCAAGTCCACGGACCGCATAGCACTGGGCGATCACAGCCATGCCCACTGCCCAGAGCATTTCATTAAACATCAGTGGTGTACCCTTTCTGATGATACCGGACAGGATATGTCCCGGAATCGTGAATCCCCGGTATGCTCCCCTCAGATATGGATTCTGTTCCATATGGGTATGCGCCCAGAGCACTACAATGGCACATTCCACAAATCTTGCCACTACTGTCGCCATGGCTGCTCCCTGCACTCCATAAGCGGGGATGACTCCGATTCCGAAGATCAGTACATAATCCAGTACCAGATTGGTTACCACTGCTGCCAGGCTGGCAAGCATGGGCACAAATGTATGTCCCGTTTCCCTGATCGTATTCACATAAGCCTGGCTGACAGCAAAGGGCAGAAGTCCTGTCATCATGATCGCCAGATATTGTTCTCCGTACTTGAGAGCCAGCGCCGTATTTCCTACACTTCCGCTGTCACTTAAGTACAGGGAGATCAGCTCTGTATTAAAGAATCCAAACAGAAGCAGCGTGATCCCTGCGATGATGACGCAGGCATACATTTTAAAGCGGAACGCATATTTCTGTCCTTCATAATCTCCTTTTCCATAAAACTGGGTACCAAATATGCCGGCTCCTGACACTCCTCCCCAGATACAGATATTAAATACAAAAATAAGCTGGTTCACAATCGCTACGCCGGACATCTGCTCTGTTCCCACCTGTCCGACCATGATATTATCAAGAAAGCTGACAAAGCTGGTGATGGCGTTCTGTATGATCATGGGAACCGCCAGGACCAGAACATATTTAAAAAATGAAAGATCTATATATTTATTCTTTAACTTCGTTAACATACTCTTCTCCTGTTTCTTCCTGCTGCGCAGCGGCTTCCTGCCTTCTGCGCTCTGCGCTCTCTTCCGTGCTGACCGCTGTGGACGTCATCTCTTTCAGCTTCTCTTCTTTCTCTTCCGCACGGGCTGCTGTGGGCGTCGTCTCTTTCAGCTTCTCTGCTGCATTTGCTTCCCCGGCTGCCGCCCGCAGCTTCTTCTCCATCTTTACTCTCACCCTGAGTCCCTTGAAAAATTCCTTCAGCATGCCAGAGCACTCTTCTTCCAGAACTCCTCTTGTCACCTTTACCTGATGGTTGAAGCGCTCATCCTCCAAAATGTTCAGGATGGAACCACCACAGCCTGCCTTGGGATTCATGCAGCCCATGACCACTTCATCAATCCTGGCCTGCACGATCGCCCCTGCACACATCTGGCAGGGCTCCAGTGTTACATACAGTGTGCATCCCTCAAGCCGCCAGTCCCCAAGCTTTTTGCTTGCCTTGTTGATTGCTGTGATCTCTGCATGAGCCAGTGTATTTTTATCTGTATTTCTGCGGTTATACCCTCTTCCTATGATCTTTCCCTCATGGACGATCACACAGCCGATCGGTACCTCCAGCAGATCGTATGCTTTTTTTGCCTGTTTTAAGGCCGCCTTCATATACTTTTCCTGCTCAGTCATTTCCTGTTTCCTTTCAAGTTGACAAATCTCAGAAAACCCCATATACTACTAAAGTAATACCTATCTGCTCTGAAGGAAGCTGCTGTGGCTGCCCCTTTTTGATGGCGTTGAAGGGTGGGTCCTGCGCAATGGATGTCCACGAACCGTGTCAGGTTGGGAACAAAGCAGCACTAAGAGGAATTTTCCATGTGCCGCAGGGTCACCTGCCCCGAGTTAATCAGGAGGGTAACGCACGGCAGTTTCCTTTGGTGCAGATACCGTAAACACAATAACAGGAGGAGCTTAACTGCCCCTCCTGATTTTTTAGCCTTTTCTGTATCAGATGACCGCCTTACGGCTGTGACTGCCGTTTCTGTTTTTCCTTCTTGGCCTTCTTCACCTTGTACATTTCCTGATCTGCTACTTCGATCAGATCCTCCAGCTTCATGTCCTCTTCCGGCTCTACCAGGCTGTATCCCATGCTGGCACCCAGTTTATATTCCTTACCGGAGGTCATGTTATATTCATCAATGCTTCTCTGAATCCTGCGGATATATTCTGCCGCCTTTTCATCCGTATAATTTCTGGACATAACGACAAATTCATCACCGCCATAGCGCATCACCAGTTCTCCGTTTCCATGTAACTGACGCAGGATTGTTCCCATTGCCTTGATAAAAGCATCTCCTTCGTCATGACCATACCTGTCATTGACACTCTTCAGTCCATCCAGATCAAGGAACAGGATAAACAGATTCTCGTTCCTGTCGATCGCCTCATGGATCAGATTCGGTGCGAACTTGAAAAATCCTGCCCTGTTAAATACTTCTGTCAGGGTATCATAGATCCACATCCGGTTCAGTCTGTGCACCATGGAATTCAGCATTGACTGCTTTCTTAAATTCTCCAGGGCATTATTAATATTCATGATAAATAAATGGAAAAGCTCACTGTCCATCATCAGACGGCTGTTTCCAATAACGCAGTAACCATAGCAGCGATCCTGATAATGCAGCGGCACTATGGTATAGAACCTGCCTTTTCCTGTTGCTGTATATTTATCCGGAAGAAGCTTTTCTACCGGAAATCTTCCGTAGCTCTCAAATTCTCCCCGTCTGTAGATCAGTGGAATGCAGATCTCCGGTGCATACTGTGACAGTGCTTCCATCTGTGCTTTACCGGTAATCTCATAGCTTCTGTCTGTCTGATAGGACTCCTCCACCACACACATGCACATATAAAACTCTTCCGGATTGATCAGTTTAATATATCTCCGTATCTCTGCCAATAGCTGCTCAAACGTGGGTGCCCCGGTAAAATCTGCCGATGAGGATTTCACGATCTCCGAAAATTCTGTCACGTGTAGCTTGTCCGTGATCATCTTCATCCGGAAATATTCCTCAGGTTCAGCTTCGCTGTCATGGCAGCCACAGCTCTCGGTAAAGATCAGGCGGCTTTTCAGAGTTATCTCTTCCGGTCCCTCTTCCCCAAGGATCACATCCCTGAGTTTTTCATATGCCCTTGCTCCAAGCTCTGTCTCCGGTCTCTCCACACTGGTGATCCTTGGAGAATGGTTTTTACCAACGATCGCATTATCATAGCCCGTAAGCAGCACCTGCTCCGGAACCTCATAACCGAGCTCTTTCAGCTTGTAAAAAGCTCCTAACGCCATTTCATCATTAGCCGCTACAATAGCATCCGGGAATGCCCCTGGCAGCCTGTAGAAATATTCCACTGCCTTTTTCCCACTCTCCGGATGATAATCACCATAGTAAAAATACTGGCTATCAAAGGGAATCTTATTGTCCGTCAGTGCCTTCCTGAAACTCTCCCACCTCTCTGTGGAATCCATATTTGCTTCCGGCCCGGATATAAAGGCAAAACGTCTCGCCTGATGTACCTTGAGAAGGTGTTCCACTACCCCGTAGATTCCATTGGCATTATCCATGCCCATGTAAAGCATTCCGGGATATTTTACATTCAGGCTGATGCAGGGAATCTTTGCATCTCTGATCCTTTTTACCAGTTCTGATATGACACTCTTGTCATATACCGTGTCACCATGAAGGATTACGCCGTCATAGTCTTTCAGATCCGGCAAAGAGAAAATGGCGGTTTCTCCTTTGGTATAGTAAGGAGAAGAATAGGTCCATGAATCACAGGTAAAAATATAAACATCTGTCCCGTCCCAGATCGCCTTTTCCAATATTCCATTCATAATACGGCGCTGACTGTCAAAACGCAGACCACCGATCAAAACCGCAATTTTCATAACTCTTAATCCTTCATATCCAGCAAAAGTGGACTTTGGTACATGTGTACATGATAACACCTTTTTTGTCAAATTTCTACTTTTCTCAGATAATATCCAAATTTTCCATCTTCGACCGGTCCCTCTGTTTCAAAGCCCTCAAATCCAAACATAATGGCTACCATTTTCTCTCTTTCATAAAATACGCCCGGTACCCCCAGGTAGAAACAGATACCGCCATCTCCCCAAGGTCCTGTATCCCTGCCCAGTATAAGGTGTCTGTAGTTGAAATAACCATGGAGAAGAAAGCTGTTATGTACAAGTTTCTGGTATTGCTGCGTCATTATGACAAAATCTACCGGTCTGATCGAAATAAATTCTCTTTCATCACCAAATGGATGCATGACCTCATACTGCTTTTTCAATTGCTCCCATTTATCCGGGATCAGCATCAGATCCTCCCTGTCAAATTCAGATTCGCCCGTTGCCTGCAAATCCTGTACCTCCGACAGCTTTTCGATCTCCGACACCTTTTCGCTCTCCGGCAGCTTTTCGCTCTCTGGCACTGCCCGTTTCTCTGGTACTGTCCGTTTCTTTGGTACTGTCCGTTTCTCTGGCGCTATTTTATTTCCGCCAGTTTTCTCCTGTCTGAAGCTGCCAGCAGCCTCCCAGCCATCATGCAATAATATCCGGATCTCTGACATCCTACTGACTGCATAGTTGTCATTGTCAATCCTGATTTCTTCCTGGTTTCCAGGAAACCGAAACATCCCATTTCCACTCCCACATCTGACAGGCAGCCTGCCGATTTCCGCTTTCCTTGCCGTTACCATTCCTTTGTCCGCAATATTATTTCTTTCTTCTTCCGGCAATTCTGCCATAACCAGGTAAACAGCTGCTTCCTCTTTCGTCCCCTCAGAATTTTCCTTTTCCCCGGCAGGTCTTTGCAAAGAACGAAGCTGCACTGTCAGCTTATACCCTCCCGGAATGCACTGAAAGGAGACAAAACCACAGTTTTCCGTCGTTCCGTCTCCTTCTGCCTTATGTAAATACACAATTTTCTTTTCATATAAATTCAACCCGCATCCCTCCACATATATGTATATGCAGAGATACGGGCTGTTCAGTACTTTTTATTTCTTATCAGATATTTCCATCTTTATTGCTGCCTGTACTTTTAATAGTTCAGGTGATCCAGATATTTCATGTAATTGACTACCATCATGGCAATTTTAAAGGTAAGGGCATCGTCAAATGTCCTGACATCCAGTCCCGTGCTCTTCTGAAGTTTCTCAATTCGATACACCAGTGTATTCCGGTGTACAAAAAGCTGTCTGGAAGTCTCTGAAACATTCAGGTTATTTTCAAAGAATTTATTCACTGTTGTCAGAATCTCTTCATCAAATTCTGCCGGATCAGCATCCCCGAAAATTTCATCAATAAAGATCTTACATAAATTAACTGGCAGCTGATAGATCAGTCTTCCTATACCCAGATTGCTATAAGCATTGACCTTCTTCTCAACATAGAATATCTTGCCGACATCCAGTGCCAGATTGGCTTCCTTATAGGACTTTGACACATCCTTCAGTTCCTGTACGATCGTTCCGTAAGCAACCCTTACGTTCATCATTGCCTCGGTATTCATCATATCCACGATCATATTCGCCGTCTGCTCTACGACCTCATAGCCTTCTCCCGGTGCCAGTGACTTGATCAGGATCACACTGCTCTCATCAATAGCGGTAATAAAGTCACCTGACTGGGAAGAAAACAGTCCACCCAGAAATTCTGCTGCAGTACTGTCCCTTTCCTTCTCTGTCTCCACGATCAGCACCACTCTCGGCGCTGTAACTTCGATATGAAGTTTCTTGGCCCTGTTATAAATATCCACCAGCAAAAGATTATCAAGCAAAAGATTCTGGAAGAAATTATTTCTGTCAAACCGCTCCTTATATGCTACCATAAGCTGCTGGATCTGGCTTGCCGCAATTCTTCCAATAACATAGGTATCATCGCTGCTTCCTCTTGCTACCAGAATAAAAGCCAGTTCTCCCTCATCTATGATCTTCAGAAGATGATCCAGCCCAATCACCTGACTGTCTGCCGGAGACTCCACAAAGCTTCTGATCAGTTCTGCCTCTATATCCTTATTATCGAAAGTAGACGCTACAGTAGTTCCATCCGGATCGTAGACACAAAGATCTACTCTCGTTATGGCACGCAGCTCTTCAATACTTGTTGCTATTACCTGTGAAGATATCATCCGCTTTCATTCCTCTCTTTTTGTATCTGGTCGATCAGCAGAAAACAGCCAGTCCTCCCTGGGATGACTGCCTATTTTTGCCTTAAGTAAAAAGAGGGATGCAATGTGCATCCCTCAAATAGATTATTCCTAGTTTGTAATAACCTGCTCTGTTTCTTTGTCGAATACGTGAATCTTCTCAACATCGAATGCAAATTTAACAGTATCACCAGGTCTTGCTGTTGTTCTGGAATCAACTCTTGCAGTGATAGGGAACTCAGCCAGATCAAAGTATAAGTAAACTTCTGCACCAAGTAATTCATAAACCTTGATGGTAGATTCAAATACGCACTTAGCAGTTTCAATGAACATCTCTGAATCATATACATCTTCAGGACGGATACCAAATGTAACTGTCTTTCCAGCGTATCCTCCTTCGATCAGCTTCTTGGACTTAGCAGGAGGAAGAGGAATCTCGCTTCCAGCTACCTGTAAGTATGCTGTGTCACCCTTAACATCTACAACAGCATCCAGGAAGTTCATCTGAGGTGATCCCATGAATCCTGCAACAAACAGGTTTACGGGCTTCTCATACAGGTTCTGAGGTGTATCTACCTGCTGAACAACACCGTCCTTCATAACAACGATTCTATCACCAAGAGTCATAGCCTCTGTCTGGTCATGTGTTACATAGATGATGGTGGTACCAAGTCTCTGATGCAGCTTAGCGATCTCAATACGC